>PEYP01000085.1:0-430 GCA_002774315.1 Candidatus Stahliibacteriota bacterium CG08_land_8_20_14_0_20_40_26 | reverse complement strand
TCTTTTATAATTACCCAAAATAAAGAGATATGAGGAAGCTTTGTGGTATTCGGCGGGAGGATAAAAATGTATGGGAGGCAAGAGTGTCTCTTGTTCCCTGTGATATAAGGGAACTTCTAAAGAAAGGAATAGAATTTTATATACAACCCTCAGATATTCGTGCATTTAGAGAGAAGGAGTTTGAAGAGGTTGGAGTGCGCATAGAGGAGGATCTTTCTCCTTGTTCTGTTATATTCGGAGTTAAAGAGATGCCTGCACAATTCTTCAAAAAGGGAAAAACATATGTATTCTTTGCTCATGTCATAAAAGGACAAAAGTACAATATGCCAATGCTTGGAAGGATGATGGAACTTGGATGTAACCTGATAGATTACGAAAGAATTGTAGATGAGAATGGTAGACGACTTGTCTTTTTTGGGAGGTTTGCAGG
>PEYP01000147.1 GCA_002774315.1 Candidatus Stahliibacteriota bacterium CG08_land_8_20_14_0_20_40_26 | reverse complement strand
ACGCCCTGCCATTTCGATTCTTAGAAAATCATGATTATACAAGATTTATAAGTACTTATGGTAAAGAAAAGAGTATGATAGCAGCAGCACTTTATTTGACATTACCTGGCCTTCCACTGGTCTATGCTGGGCAGGAGGTAGGAGAGCTAACTCAGCGATACTACATAGATTGGTCAGATCCTCAGAATTTGCGTGACTATTATAAGAAGCTAATAATGATACGAAAAACATATCCTGCACTAAGGCAAGGTAAATTCGATAGAATACCAAACTCCACCTCTAACGACCTTTATTCTTATCTTAGAAGAGCAGGCAATAATGTTATCGTAGACATCAATTTCGCAGATACAACCTTGACGAGTACCTTGGACATTCCAGTGGATTCGTTAGGACTACAGGATGACACTCAATATTATCTGAATGATGTATTAAACGATATCACATACCCAGTCCACCTTGAGGATTTGGCAAATTACCCAGTAATCGTTGGCCCATATGGTGCGCAAATTCTTGTACTCGCTGATACAGCCTTATTTATAGGAATTGCGGAGGCAGAAGATAACACGCCAAGGATATTTGCTATCTACCAAAACTATCCCAACCCATTCAATTTAATGACACTAATCAAATATCAACTTCCTACTGAGAGCAAGCTCTCACTTAAGGTTTACAATGTTGCAGGACAGAAAGTTTGCACACTTGTTGATGAAAGACAAAAACCTGGGTATTATACCATCCAATGGAACGGAAGGGACAATAATAACAGAACTGTTGCCTCTGGAATCTACTTCTATCGCTTGGAAGCAGGCAACTTTAATGACACAAAAAAGCTGATACTCCTCCGATAGTGGGGCACGAGTTTCACACTAAATGGTTAAGAGCCATAAATATTAAATATAATCTAAGAAAAGAAGTCTATCATGTATAAGCCTTTAAGCAGAGCTACCTGAGCTCAAGGAGGTGTTATGAAAAGAGCAGGTTTTATGATAGGTATGATTTCAGCATTTTGTATTCTTTTTACAGCTACAGGTTACGGAGGGCGTTATGCTATTGTTGTAAAGAAGTCAACTTTGGAAGATTCAGTATGGGCAGCAGCAGTTGATACATTGAAAGTAAGGCATGATGGGGAAGTATTTACCTATATAGCTAATGTATGGGCAGTACTCGATAAACTAAGCGAATATGTACCTGACTATATCTGTTTTGTGACAGAGCCTTTGGATGCAACAGCTACATTTGTTGGGCAGGTACATCAACTTACAAGAATGCTCGATGATGATCCATACGGGGATGCAATCTGGGGTATAGTTACAGGCTATACGGCTGAAGATGCCTTAAGAATTGTGAGTGGACCCTCTGGATTTACGGTCAGAACTGTCTTATCGGGCACGTCAGCAGGCTGGTTGCCTTATGTAGTACAGGGGATGGCTACCTCGGAAGCGACCTATCACAAAAGGTGGTTCAAATATCCTGATGGAACAATAATTGAAGATACAACCGGACCGACCGATCGTACCGAAATGTTGGTTAATTGCCTTAATAGTGATACCTTTGACATAATGATAACGAGTGGGCATGCAAATCATGATGAATGGCAACTTCACTATCCAACTACTGGACTGGAGGGATATTTTAGGTCGAGTGCAGGCCAAGTTTACGGAGATCCGCACGATGGCCCAGATATCAACATAAACTCACATAACCCAAAGGTATATTTTGGATTGGGTAATTGTTTTATTGGTGAAATTCGTAATATGAACTCTATGCCATTAGCTTGGATACACACTGGAGGTGCATATCAGTACTGCGGTTATGTAATAGAGGAGGGACCTAACAGCTACCAATTAGGTGGTATGCCACACTACTTCTTTATACAACAGGGCTACTATACCTGGTCTGAATCCTTTTACCTTGACAATCAAGCATTGTTGTTTGATTTAGAAAATCAGACACCTGGTACATGTCCAGATGATACAAATGGTGCTGCCATTTATGGTGATCCAGCCCTGGACGTAAGAGTAGAGCCTGTTAGAGAGCCCCTCTATGAGCAAGAGGTCGTGGTTATACCTGGTACAGATAGAGATACCATAACTTTTAGGATAACAATGAATGAGAAAGGCAGTCCTGGATTTACAGGTAAATGGGGAGGTAGACATCCAATTGCTTTCTTGCCATTCCGCGTTGAAGATATCGATATCGTGCATACTAATGCTTACAATACTATGATAACTGACAACCTTGCATTAATGTATATATGGAAGCAAGGCGATCCTCCATTGGAGGAAGGCGAGCAAAGAGAGGTTGTATTCACTGCCAAAAGATACCTTGCACCTCCATGGGGATTTACGGTTCGGGATGTGGGTGACGGAACTGCTTTTTATCTTGTATGGCAAAAGGGAACAGCGCCGCAGATTATAGGCTATAAAGTATATTATGGGACTATTTCCCAAATCTATACAGATACCATTGATGTGGGCGTGGATACATCCTATACATTGGATGGTCTTACTGAGGGAACAACTTACTACCTTGCTGTAACAGCATATACAGCGCAGCAAGAAGGTCACTTTTCACATGAAGAAGCTTGTATACCGCAAACTACTCCACGTGCACCCACCGGGCTTACAGTAACGGATCCTGGGGTAGGTAATACTCTCGTTCTAGATTGGAATGCAAATACAGAGCTAGATATTGCAGGCTACAAGATATATTATGGGAGATTTCCACCATTCATCTTTACAGATACAATTGACGTTGGAGACACATTACATTATACCGTTACAGAACTTAAAAATGATAGCACCTATCGCTTTGCAATCAGCGCATACGATTCAGACGATAATGAAAGCGGCCTTTCTCAAGCAGCATTCGGTACCCCTACAAGATCAGTGGGATTGGAAGAACAAATTACAATGAACGCTTACTTTCTATCTCAAAATTGCCCAAATCCGTTCGGATACAAAACAATCATTGAATACAGTCTTCCTAAGAAGGTAAAAGTGAGCTTAAGAATTTATAATCTAGCTGGACAATGCATAAGAATTTTAGTAGATGAAATTCAGGAGCAAGGATTGAAGAGAGCAACTTGGAATGGTAATGACGGATTTGAGAAAAGGGTTCCCTCTGGTATATACTTTTATCGACTTGATGCAGGGGAATTTACGAGTACAAAGAAACTAACATTGCTCAGATAGTATTATATCTACCTGTCGCCTGCCTGCCGTCAGGCAGGGTAGACAGGCGATCATGGGAAGGTTTAATCTATATATAGTAAGAGCGTATCAACAGGACGCAATACAAAAATAGTCTAATCTGTTTGAGGAGCATGTCATGCTGGTGTTATAGACGCAATTTAACATCTCTACCTGTCGCCTGTCTGCCGTCAGGCAGGGTAGATAGGAATTGAATTTGTTGAAGCGAAGCAGAAATCCCGCATTTGCGGGAAGGTAGAGAAAGAGATTGTGAAAGTGAGAAAACGAATGGGGTCAGGCTGAAAACTGAAAAATAGTGATTTACCATTCCAATTCTCTTTGTCTATCAATTTTAAAAATTCTTCTTTCACCTTTACCTAAAATATCTTTTCTCTCTTATTACCCGTGGCAATAATATGATAAAAAGCGCCAGGATAATCAATACGAGGTTTCCCTGTTATATATCAATTATCATAGTAAACCTATAACAAACTCAAATTATCAAGTCTAAATTTCAGTTTTCAGCCTAACCCCCACAACCCAGTACATGCATGAGAGCAAAAGGGTAAAGATATATGTATTAAGAGTGTGAGTTGAGCGAGCCCTTCTTCCGACCTTTCTGCTTTTGGTAGTTTGGAACTGTAAGGACATCTATACTGTCCTATACCAGAAACACTTAAAAATCGTCTTTGATATGTGTTATTTGAAGTGGCGGTTGCATTTTATCAACTCAATGCAGATATCAATTCTCTAATGCTCTTAAATCTGTATTCTTCAAATTCTTCCTGATTCACTCTAACGAAAGACCACCCGTTGCCTGTCAAATTAGTAGCATCCTCGCACCATTGTTTTATCCTTTTGTCTTTATATTCAACATCAACATCTACTCTTCCTTTAGTCTCGATTACAAAAAATTTGCCTTCATTTGTTTTTATCAAAAAATCTGGGTGATATGCAGGGTGAAAATTCCCTTCGGAGTCCCTATATTCCACAAAGAACCCAATTTTAGAAATGATTTTACTGAAGGAGGCAACATCTTCGGCTCTGTCCATAAATCTCGCGAAATCCACTTCAAGACCATTATCACATGGAACATAATTGAAGATGCATCTATTGGCGGAATAAACCAATTTTGACCATACAAAAGGCCTCGTATCCGAGAGTTTTATGGTATCCTGCTTTTTGGGTTCTCTTTCTGTGAAGGTCAAGTCTTTAAACGCATTTACAAACAAGGTTATCAATTGTTCCTGTACCTCGGAAGAACTCAACTTATAAAGAACCCGGGGATCTTCAAAAGCCACTTTTTCAGTAAACAATTTCTCAACCACATATCTCTTTACCATGGGATAGAAACTTGCAAAAGCACCGCCGATTTTCAGTCGTTTAAGTATCTGGTCTGTATAATAGGCAATTACACTTTTAGAATCCTGAGGTACAGGCAAGTCCCATTTTCTTTTTATAACCTCCATCCCTTTGAGCATATCCACAGCAATATATTCCATTTCCAAAATTTTATTCTCTAAAGGAATCTTCAAGAAAGGTAAATTATCAATCTCTACTTCATCCAAATAAAATTCTCTAATGAGAATTCTTGGACTCAAAATAGGTATTTCAATGTCTTTATCCAGTTTATTTTCATCTACAAATATGGTGGTTAAATTAAGAGCCTTGTCGGTGTCAAATGCGGCAAACTTTATACCTTCCTGATTCTCCAATTCTTCGAGAATATCTATAAGCCCAGGAGGTCCGATAACCTCAAGAACATTTATGGATTTGTCTATGTCTGCATCTTCTTCGGGGAACATCTTCCTTAAACCCCGTCCAATAACCTGCTCCGGGAGCACTTTTCTTTTGGAGGTATATGACCGTAGTCCCACAATTACATTTACATTTCTCACATCCCACCCCTCGTTTAACATCAGCGTGCTTACTATTGCCGCATAGGGATTCTTTTCGGGGTCAGGGTCATCAATAGTCTTTGCAAACTCTCTTGCCTTGGGCAAGTCCGCTTTTTTTACCTCTCCTGTGCTATCTGTATGTATCAATAATACCTTATCTTTAAAGTCAGGGACAGTTGAATTGATATATCCAAATATTTCGTCTGCTTCTTTGTTCTCAGGACATTGAAAGAAAAGCACGGGTTTCTTAGATAATGACTTTAGTACTTCCTTGTATTCTCGCCATCTTCTTATCCCAGCATCAATCCATGCTCTGTATCTTTCAACGGCTTTTGTTGAAGCTATCTCTTCCGCTTTCTTGACCTTTCCTATCAATGGTCGCTTTACGATGTTCGTTTCAATGGCTTCTTTGAGTGAGAAGTCGACAATAATCCATGGGAATAATGCCCCGGTTTCCGTTTTAGGCGTGGCTGAGAAATCCAGTTCCATATTTATGCCTTTTCCGTATTGAGAACTAAGATTTTTATGAAGACCCAAGAGTATCTTCTTCCACGCTTTTTCAAAACTGTATATGTGATGAGCTTCATCCTTCAAAATCATTATATTGGGACAAGATGTCAAGACCTCTTTTATTCTGTTCTCCTGATAAATATCAGAAACATTATAAACCTCTGGCAACTCTACAACTTTATCTACATACTCTTTAACTTCCTCCTTTCTACCCCTTCTCTCTTCTAACTGTTGAATATTGGTCAGAAATAGTACACCTTCAGGAATAATATGAATTGGGTCTTCTTTTAAGACGACGTTGTCTTTCAAATCGAATTCGTCTTGCCACTCCGGTGGAATGAGTGGTAATTCTCTAAATATCTTTCCATTTTTAAAATCTCTTGTAAGCCTATCGTAAATGACATTTTTTTCTCCAGCGATGAGTAAGAATTTAGAGGTATAATCATCTTTATTTTCTTTCATATGATTAAAATATTGCCAAACAATGCTTAAAGCCATTACAAAGGTTTTACCTGAACCGGTTGCCATCTTAAAGGCATAAAGGGGATACTGGTCATAAGATGGGTCATAACCTTGAATTGGTCCTGCTCCAAAATCCCTTGCCATATCTATAAAGTTCCGCTTCTTCATCGCTTCGTAGATATAAATCAAAGTTTCCATTGCCTCTCTTTGACAGAACCAAAACTGAAAAGGCTCGTTGTTTACAAGATGGTCTTCTTTAAACCAAAACTGTAACAGCCTCTTTGTTGTTGGAGTGACTCTGGGATAACCCTGTTCTCGCCATGTGAATACTGCTTTTCTAAGTTCGTTAACCAAATATGCCTTACTCGGGCGTCTTTGCCCCGGATTAAGAATTTCCATTGGTCTCATACTCTCCCACCTGTTTTATAACTCTATCATAAACATAATTAAAGCCTGGAAGTTCTTTAAGCTGATTGCCCAGCGAGTTTTTCCAAGCATTAGCAAAATCAGATTTCCTATCTTCAAGAGAGGATACATCAATTTCTACATTTTTAAATCTACATTTCTCATACAAAGTGTTCAACATTTTCTCTCTATCAATTCTGTTATGAAGATACCATACATCATATAAATCCCTTGGCCTTATCCTTTCAAAAAGAGAACGTATCTTTTCAGCCATTATTTCTTCCAAAGAGTAGACTTTTGCCTGAAATTGGCATCTATCAGAATAAGGATGTAAGATTTCCTTTCTTTCTACAGATAATAAAATACTTTCCTTTTCAGAGCTGGTTAAATCAAGTTTGATTTTCAGTGGAGTTCCTCCCCTTCGTAGGATACGAAGGTAAATGGGGATCTCAAAGCCATTTACATTCTCTTCGATTTGGATTTCATCGTTAAAGTTAATTCCACTCCCCTCTTTTGCTTCACGAATAGCCTTATTGAGTAATTCCTTCAGTATATCCTTATCCATCCTTTCAAGCAGTGTAAAATCAAGGTCATCTGAAAATCTGTAATTCTCAATATAGACCTTTCTAATGCCTGTGCCTCCTTTTAGAGCCATATTCATAGGGGAGAGATGTTTTAATAACCAGTTTTGTGCGTAGTCTCGTTCAATCGTTGTTTCCGGAACGCCATATTCCCTTGCTTTCTCTCTTATCTCTCTTGCAGGTATCATTCTAGTTTTCCCAGTATTTTCTCATTTAGATTAATAATCAATTTCCATTTTGAATTTTTGGGGCCTTTGTGGGGCATAGAAGGGTCGAGTAAAAGGTAGTTTCTCGTTTCTACCAGGGGTACGCTAATATTAATACCTAAGAAATCACAAAGATATCCCAACCTTCTTATCACCCCGGAATTTCCAATCTGTTGGGCATACTCTGAGGTTTTTTCCCTATCCAGTTTTCCATTTCTTAGTGCTTTGGCGACCTCTACCACTCCACCACAATAATGCGGCTTATCAAGACAATCTACTATTGTTTTCTCTCTATCCGTAATATTTATCTGGGCTTCCTCAATCCACTCCTTCCTGATGCCAAAAAACTTTGTGTCTTTAATTCTAACAATCCTGTATCTAATTCCAAAAACTTCTACCTCCTGTTTTTTCTTTCTTGCGGTTGTTTGAATAAAGCCTATATTTGGAATCTGCTCAGTCAATCCATAATAATGAAGAGCACTCCAGTAGGCAATGCAGTGGGGATTTACGAGTAGAGACCCTATGATGAATTCATTTAATGTATATTTCCCTTTCTCGGCACCAAGTGGAATAATCATATACTTACCTTTTTCAATCCGTTCAACATAACCCTGTTTTTCCATATCGGAAAGAAGGTCTCGTAGACTTTTTCTCGATAGTCCGCTAATAACCAGCGCTTCTTCAAAAGTAAGGGTTTGCCCTTTTTTGGCGAAGCTATTTATGACATCAATTTTTCTCATTTTTATGCACCATTATCGTCATTATCACCGACTTTGGTGTATATGATTGCGAAAATATCTTTCTAATTTTCTTGAAATTTTATCTCATTAAACGGGTGTATCTTGCTTGGGACTATTTGAGCAAGATTTAAGATTAATGAAGGCTTCGTAGTTTGCAATCTTACATTACCAATAAAATTTTAGAGAATCAGATAGATTCGTAGAATGATTTTTTAAATTTTTCATAAGTCTCTATTTTAGGCCTCTCTGTCGTTAAGAAATAGATCGGCCTTAACAGAGATTTCACATAATCAATGAATTGTTTAATCTCATTATTACTTTCACTTCGTTTTATACGCGAATAGAAAGCGTTACGAGCTGGTACACCCAATCCCCGCACAGATAAAATCACCGCCATTTTTGTATAAATTTTAGATAAACTATCATACCTATCTACTATCAACTCCCTATCTCTGTTGGTTCCATGTTTTCCGGCCAGTAAAAAATAAAATGCGCGAACAGCATAATGTTTATTGGAATCCTGAGCAGAACTTATAAAAAATTCAATTTCTGATTTACTTGCTTTAAGATTGAATCTTAAAAGGACTTGCAACACTTTTAATTCTTGCCATTCATAAATATTATCTTCTGATTTCAAAAATGATATTAAAAATTTTGGTATCTTTTTATTATTGGGAAACATTGATAGAAAATCACAAAATAGTCCAGTATGATGAGGCTTTGATACAAAGTTTTTCTGAACAAGTTTTATTATCTCTGTTGTTTCGAAGTCGAAACCACTGGTATGCAAAATGCTCAATCGGTATAAAGCAAAATTTAAATGTCTTCCTTCAAACGCATCACTTGAAAAAGCATCTTCAAAAAGTTTTGTTAAAGAAGGAATAATATCTTCTATTCGCTCTCTGTCTTCAGACTTCATTGCCTTTTCTACTATGTCCAAAAAAGGCTTTTGGGGATCAAAAAGTTTTTCTTCTATTTCTTTGTCGAAGAGTATGTCTGTTTTTTTAGCGTTGATATTAAGTTTAGGGAATGTCCCAAAGTGTTGTGATGAGATTTTATTTCTCATTTTATTCATCGCGACATAGGCACAGTTTTTGAGCTGTTATCGAGC
>PEYP01000108.1 GCA_002774315.1 Candidatus Stahliibacteriota bacterium CG08_land_8_20_14_0_20_40_26 | reverse complement strand
TGGAGAGACAAGGATACTTTCATCCAGGACATCACCCAACAGACGCTGAATAACCACATTTTGAGGTAGTAATTCAACTACATCCACAACAAGAGATAAGTACTCATCAAAGGAGAGGGTGTTAAATTTTCCCTTTTTGTAGTCCTCTGCCATCTTGGTATTCTCTATCACCTGAAGGTGATGAACCTTAATCCCATCAATTGGAAGATATGATAATATCCTCACAGTTTCAAGCATATCCTTCCTCGTCTCGCCAGGCAGACCAAGAATGATATGGACACAGATAAGTATATTTCTATTCTGGGTTCTATAAACCGCATCTTCAAACTGCGCAAAATTATGCCCGCGATTTATGAGATAAAGGGTTCTGTCATGGGCTGATTGTAACCCATACTCAACCCAGATGTGGTATTTCTCTGTGTAGGATTCAATAAGGGAGAGCACCTCATCCGGCACACAATCGGGTCTTGTGCCGATGCAGAGACCGAGCGCATCCTTATCCTGCAGTGCCTCATCGTATAATTTTTTTAATGTCTCTACATCTGCATAGGTATTTGTATATGGCTGGAAATAGACCAGAAACTTCCCTTTTTTTCTCTTTTTTCCGAGTTGTATCTGGTCAGAGATGCTTATTTTTCCTCTCAGGGTGGGCGGGCTGAAACTTGGGTTATAACAATAGGTGCATCCACCATATCCGACCCTGCCATCTCTGTTTGGACAGGTAAAACCTGCATCCACAGGCAACTTATAGACCCTGCACCCAAGTCTTTCCCTCAGGAATTGGTTGAATGTATAATACCGCTTTCTGCTGAGGTTATAGGAGAGGTTATTCATTCCCCCCTCTTTTTTTTTCCTTAATAGTTTTCCCCTAACAGCTCAAAATATGCCCTTGGATGGGCGCAGGCGGGGCATTTCTCGGGCGCTTCAGTTCCCTCATGTATGTATCCACAGTTTCTGCATCTCCACCTTACCACCCTTTCTCGTTTGAAAACCTTACCTTTTTCAAGGTTTTCAAGCAGAGCCAGATATCGTTTCTCGTGTTGTTTTTCTGCAACCACTATTGCCCTGAACACATTAGCTATCTCTGGAAAGCCCTCTTCTTCTGCAACCTTAGCAAACCCGGGATACATCTTCGTATGCTCGAAGTTTTCCCCGCCAGCGGATGAGATGAGATTTTCTTTTGTGTTTCCGATTACACCAGCAGGATATGAAGCAGCGATCTCCACCTCACCACCTTCTAGGAATTTAAAAAGCCTCTTGGCGTGTTCTTTTTCATTATCGGCTGTTTCAAGAAATATACCAGCTATCTGCTCATAGCCTTCCTTCCTTGCCTGTGAGGCAAAGTAGGTATAGCGATTTCTCGCCTGTGATTCACCCGCAAAGGCTGTGAGTAGATTCTTTTCTGTTTTTGTCCCCTTCAAGCTTTTCATAGTTTTATCCTCCTGGTATAATATTCATTATACCTGATTACACAATACCTACGGTATTTGATTACACAGATGGGTAGAATTCACATCTTTGTCTTCCATAGCCCGTGGATATTGCAGTATTCTCTAATCTCTACAATCCCTTCGCCGATTCCAAATTCCGCCTGGGGTGTATCACCGGGCTTCAGAAACCTACTCATTATTCTATCACTGGAAATCACCTCTATCCATTCTATATAGTGCTTCTCCTACGGGGTTGTTCACCACTGGGAACGCAAATTTACCCCGTTAAATAGAGGCGTTATAGAAATACCACTCTGGCGTTTATTTTTGAGTTATTTAACGGGGTGAACGCTGATTGACACGGATTTTGCACGAATTGAATTCGTGCCTACAAGTACTGATTGACACGGATTTATTTATTTCAAATTGTAGGCACAAATTTAATTTGTGCTATTGCTTGCACGGTTAAAACCGTGCCCTACATGTTGACTTACGAAATTTCAAGATTTCTCTCCTCTTCTTGCTTTCACCATTTCTCTTTGTCTATCCATATGGATCTTGAGACAGTGTTTAATTTATAATCTGGAATTACTTCATCGCTTTTTTAATCCTGATAATTTCACAAAGTGTCTTCGCTCTTCTTCTATTATACCATCAATCAAATTACGCTTGCTCTCTGGAACGAAATTTTTCATCTCCAGATAATACAGGATGGAATCCAACTCTCGGGTGGTTCGTATTTCTCAACCTTTGATACCATATCTTCAAATGTTTTCTTGTGTTTAACCTCTTCATCTCCAAGAAAAGACACGAATGTATTTGAAAATGCACAAATTGAATTTGTGCCTACAAAATCATTTATTTACATTCTTATATTTCTTTTCTTTCTCAATCTTCCTTTTCGAATTGGTCTTTACTTGCACCGCACACAGGGCACACCCAATCATCGGGTAATTCCTCAAAGGGTATGCCGGGTTTGATATCAGAGTCGGGGTCACCCTTTTTAGGGTCGTATACATATCCGCAGACAGTGCATTTGTATTTTGCCATTTTCCATCTCCTTTCTTTCTTAACAGGTGGTGCCTTTCACAAAATTCGTAATCCCTTAAATTCCTCGTTTATCGTTATCGAGGCTCGCCTGCCTGACGGTAGGCAGGTAACGAGGCTCGACTTTTTGATGCTCGATGCTCGTCCTGTATTTGCCCAGCTTCAAGCTTCCAGTTTCGAGTTTCGTTACCTGCCTACCGTCAGGCAGGCGAGTTTCACCACCGTTAACCCAGTTTCGAACTCTTTAGTTTTGTGAAGTCCTATTCTTAACAGGGAACTAAAGAGACTGTAAGAGATTAATTTTTTTCTTTTCTCTTAAGTTCTCTTTCAATCCCTGTTACTCAGGGATATATGTGGGTGCTGTCTTTGGAGCCTTACCGCCTTTTACCTTATGATAATAGGCATAAGTCATCGGTTCTTTATCATTGATAATTTCGGCGTCAAGCACCTTTCCGATAAAAACGGTATGCATTCCTGCATCCAGGGTATTGGTAAGTTCAGCCTCCAGGTAGCCAATAGCATTTTCTAAAACTATAGGCGCACCAGTCACACCTACTTTATAATTCACATCTTTGAACTTATTTAATTCTTTACCGGATTTAAACCCAAAATGCCCTATGAATTTCATCGGTGTTTCTTCTGACAGAATGGAGATAGTAAAAACTTTACTTCTTTCAATAAATTCATGCGTCAAATTCTCCTTATTTATACTCACCGCTATCGTTGGCGGCTGTGATGTTATCTGAAACACCGTATTGGCAATCTGTCCATTGATTTTCTCACCTCTCTTTGAGCTAACGACATACAAACCATAGCTTATCTTGTATAAGGTTTTATTATTCATTCCTCTTTCATTCCTCAACCTTTGGCATTTTTAGATTCATTACAATTTTTATTTTGAGTCATGAGCGTAGCCGGAGCTACACTACTGCATAACAATTATATTTCTTTTTCCATAATCACTGCATCTTCACCATCAGGATAATACCGCTTTTCTATTCCTGCTTTGTAAAAGCCAAATTTCTCGTAGAGGGATATTGCAGGTAAATTAGATGGCCTAACCTCAAGCACTGCCTTTTTCTTGCCCAGACTCACTCCGAAATGCAAAAGATAGGAAAGGATTTCACTCCCAATCCCCTGGTATCTATACTCTTTCCTCACGGCTACATTGGCAATATGAACTGTATCCTTATGTAGTATTGCTATACCGTAACCAATTATTTTGTCTATCTCATATACGATTGAGCGAGAGTTGAGAGTGGACATAATGCTCAGGAACATACTCCTCGTCCAGGGCACCTTAAAACACTTATTTTCTATTTCTAATACCAGATTAAGGTCCTTAAAACTCATTTCTCGAATATGTCCTTTTGTCTCGGGCATTTTAAAAGCAGTAATCTAAGTTATGTAACTCAAGGCTTTTTACCTCGCACTGCTATTTCCCCTTTCTAATTCGTCTGAACAATCGCAAATATATCCCGCTGTAGCCGGATTTTTTTAAAGGAAATATACCCTCGCTAACAAACCTGACGTCTTCTATAGAGTAGAAGGCTTTTGGATCCAGTTTCGTAATAACATCTACAACCTCTTTAAGGTCTGTACGTCTGATAATTGAGAAGAGGATCATTACGTCACCATAGGCTCCTTCAGCATTAACGCGGGTTACTCCATAACCCTTTAATTGAAGGAAGCTTATCAGCTCAGTTGCATCCCTTTGGGTTATGATTCTAACCAATATCATACCAATGGATAATTTTTCCTCTATAAAGATACCTAAAAAAGTTCCCAGAGCAAAACCACCCCCATAGGCAATATAACAAACAACGTTATTTAAATTTTTCATAATCTGTCCAATTGCGAGAAGCCAGATTAATACCTCAAA
>PEYP01000131.1 GCA_002774315.1 Candidatus Stahliibacteriota bacterium CG08_land_8_20_14_0_20_40_26 | reverse complement strand
CGGAATACACTAAATAAATAAAAATAGTACTTTCGTGACCTTCGTGTCTTTCGTGGGAGAGAGTTCTCTGTAAATGGCGTCAATTCTGTGTAAGCTATTGAAATCAAATAAGCTATGATTAGGCTTTTTATGAGCCAAAAAATCGGCGTAATGCTATGAAATACAAGGACTTGGAGAGAACTGACACCAATAAAATTCACCAATAAAATTCCTATACACGAAAATACGTGTGCGCACGTAAAACATACATGCTCACACGTAAATACGAGTAAATGCACGAATTGTTGGACAATTGCTTATTAAAAATACTTAAACGGGGAAAACTATTATTAAAATATAACTCCGACTATCAGACGGAGAATGCCGACCCCACTTAACCATTTGATATTGTAAGCGTGCCTCTCTACCGATAGGTAGATAGGGGATAAAGACTTGACACCTTACAATTCTTGCCTGCCTGTCGGCAGACAGGTGGTATAATACAGGTGTCATAATCTGAAAATATGCTTTAACCACGCCTGCCTGCCGGTAGGCAGGGAAAACCACGGATATTCACAGAGTATTAATTTAGACATCAGACCATAGACCACCGACTACAGATTAAAATGACAATTTACGACCTACGACTTACGATAACAAGGTCTTTGTCTCTAGTCTTTATCCTCTCTACCAAGGGGCAAAGGGTCTTTTATATCTGACCACATTTATAACTTGAGGGCAATAGATTCTTTTTTCAGGTCTGACCCCATGAATAACATTCAGAAAGAGAGAAAATAATGGCAAATAAAAAAGAAGCGATAGTAAAATCTGATTATCTTCAATTTCTGAAAGAGATAAAAGAAAAGATTATCTCTGCTCATGTTAGTGCTTATCGTAAATTGAACAGAGATCTGATAAGATTATATTGGGAGATTGGGGAAAATATTGTAGAAAGGCAGGAAAAATTTGGTTGGGGCAGAAGTGTTGTTGAGAAACTTTCCAATGATTTGCGAAAGGAATTCTCTGCTACAAAGGGATACTCTGCTCAAAATTTATGGTATATGCGCCAGTTTTATTTGGAATATAGAGATTTTCCAAATCTCCAACAACTTGTTGGAGAAATTCCCTGGGGTCAGAATTTAGTGATGTTGTCACGAATAAAAGATATAAAAGAAAGGGAGTTTTATATACGCGGAACAATACAATTTGGCTGGAGTAGAAATGTTCTTGTTCATCAGATTGAGGCTGAAGCCTATAAGCAAACAAAGATAAAAAAGATGCACAATTTTCCCAAAACTCTTCCTGCCCATTTGGCTGAGCAGGCAGATTTGACGATGAAAGATACTTACACTCTTGATTTTCTCGATATAGCCGAGCCAATCTCGGAAAGAAAGATGGAAAGAGAGCTTATTTCCAATCTGAAGAATTTCATCACTGAACTTGGTTTAGGATTCTGTTTTATTGGTAGTCAATATTCACTGAGGTTAAAGGACAAAGAATATTATATTGACCTTTTGTTCTTCCATCGGCGCTTGCGCTGTTTGGTGGCATTTGATTTGAAAATAGGAGAGTTTAAGCCCGAATATGCTGGCAAGATGAACTTTTATTTGAACTTACTGGATGATTTGGTTCGTTTGCCCGAGGAAAACCCATCTATAGGAATCATTCTTTGTAAAGACCGAGACCGTTTGGAGGTGGAATATGCCATGCGTGGGATTAGAAAACCGATAGGGGTTTCAAAATACAGGTTGACAAAGAAATTGCCTAAAAAATTCGCTAAATCACTTCCTTCACCAGAGGAGCTAAAAAAGGGACTAGAGATACATCATGTTAAACCTGTTGCGGAGGGTGGAAAGGATACACCTAAAAATATCAGAGTAATATCTGCTCGCCATCATAAAATCTTACACAAGAGAAGAAGAGAAAGAGGTAAAATTTAGATTGTATTTTTCAGCAAAAAATGCTATAAATTCTGTGTTAAGTATCTGAAATTAAATGAGTTACGAGTACGATTTTAAGTTAAATAAATCAACGTAAGGTTATGCAATATAAGGATTTAAACAGAACCGAAACCAAAACTCTCAAGAAGGTATTATATGAAGCAGGAAAAGAAATTTTGGCAGATAAATACTGGAAAGCTGGCGAGTGAAATCAAAGAGTCAGCGCGATTGGCTCATACAGAAGAGGACCTCAAGATGCGTGTGGAACCGCTACTTCGAAAAACATTTAAGGAAATGGGGATTGATATTGGCATTGTTAGGTATGAGAAGACATCTACAACTTTTGGAGGAAGAACTGACGCGGTATACGGTTATCTAACGATAGAGTATAAGGTGCCGGGCAAATTATCAAAAAAGACAGATGTCAAGGCGGCTATAGAACAGCTTCAACGCTATTTAAGTGAGCAGGCTATACACTTTAGACAACAGAAGGAAGATTTTTTGGAGAAAGCCGTCGGTGTCGCAATTGATGGCAAAAATATATTTTTCGTAAGATTTACAAAGATTCCTACAATTTTGCAAACGCCTATACCCATAGGAGAAATACAGACCACTCTTTTACCTGAGGTTGAAGCCGGCAGAGGTTTCCATGTCCTGGGTCCATATCCAATAAACAAATCAAGCATCAGTAACCTGTTGATATTTGTTAGAGCCTCAGCTCGGTACCCCTTGACTGCAGAAAATCTTGCTACAGTGTTTGCTCCTACCTGCAGGGTAACACAACAAGCAGTGTCTTCTCTGTATTCCATCCTGATGAGAGCACAAAGAAGGCGGGCACCGTCTAGAATAAAAACATTCTTCCAGGAATGGGACAGAATATTCGGTGTTGTTTATGGGCAGAATCTTGAAAAGGCAGAAAAATCCGCTGAGGAGACTGCAGATTTATATCAACTGCCTGCCGGCGTTAGACTTAAACAATTGCTTTTTGCAATTCACACCTTCTATGCCTTCCTTATGAAGATTATTTCTATTGAACTTGTATCGTTGCAGGATAAAAGCACAATAAAATCTTTTGTTAAAGGGCTCACCGCAGTAGACGATGATGAATTAAAGAACAGACTGTCTTATCTGGAGAGTGGAGCAGACTTTAATGCACAGGGAATTATAAATTTTCTGGAAGCAGATTTCTTTTCCTGGTATCTTGACGGATGGGAGTCAGATATTGCAAATGTTTTTCGTGGTATTGTAAATGCACTTTCTGATTTTGAATCAGCAACCCTAATCCTTGAGCCTGAATGGACAAGGGACTTGCTACAGAGGTTATATGAGCTACTTGTTCCTCGAAAATTGCGACATGATTTAGGAGAATATTATACCCCGGACTGGCTGGCAGGTTATGTAGTGGATAAAAGTGGTTATAAAGGAAAAATTGGTTCTCGTTTTCTTGACCCCGCCTGTGGCTCTGGCACTTTTTTAGTTCAAGCTATTAACAGGGCAATTAGATATAACAAAGGTGATAAGGAGTCTGTAGCACACCACATACTTGAGAATATCGTAGGTTTTGATTTGAATCCAATTGCAGTATTATCAGCCCGGACAAACTATTTAATCGCATTCTCAAGGTTTATTCCATACATACGACCAATTCCCATACCAGTATATTTGTGTGACTCTATACTGGCGCCAACTCGTTATGTAGAAAAAGGGAAATTACCATTTGAAGATACAATTATCTTCACTACAACAAAAGGTAATTATACTTTCCCCATTTCAATGAAGGAGAAAAGTCAGATAGATAAGTTCACTTCAATGATGGATGTCGCCTTAAGAGGAAAAGTCAAGCCAGAAAACTTTAAAAATAAAGTTAAATCAGAGTTTAAACTGCCTGAAAAAGATGCAGGGCTTCTTGCTGGTGTTTACAGACGCATAAAAGAATTAGATGATAACGGAGAAAATGGAATATGGGCACGATATATAAAGAATGCATTTGCTCCTGTATATCTGGGTAAGTTTGATTTTGTGATTGGTAATCCGCCCTGGGTGAGATGGGATTATCTCTCAGATGATTACAGGAAAAGAACGCTTAAACTATGGCAGAGATATGGACTTTTTTCCCTAAGCGGTTATGAGGGAAGATTAGGAGGTGGCAAAAAGGATTTCTCCATGCTATTCACTTATGCCTGTACGGATAATTATCTGAAAGACAACGGTATTTTAGGATTTCTAATTACTATGGAGGTCTTTAAATCAAAAGGAGCAGGAGAAGGGTTCCGGCGGTTTGAGTTTAAGGATACAAAAATCCCACTTAAAGTTTTAAGTATGGAAGATATGATTGACTTGAAACCTTTTCAATCTGCAAACAAGACATCTGTATTTTTCATGCGAAAAGGAGAGAGAACATCGTATCCTGTTCCAGTTATTGAGTGGAGGCAAAAACGTGGTATTGGTCGTATTCCACCAGATTGGTCTTTGGATAAAGTCGAAGCTAATTGTGAAAGAAAGCAATTAAAGGCAATGCCTGTTAATCCAGATAAAGTATCTTCATCCTGGCAAACTGCTCAATCTTCGGAATTAAAAACCTATTCGCAATTGAAAGGACGCAATATATATAAGGCATATAGCGGTGCAGTTACAGATCCTTACGGCGTTTTCCGATTGCGCTTAAAAGATGTGAGACCTGACGGAATTCTTGTTATTGAAAATATGCATGAGAGAGGAAAACGAACAATAAAACCCATTCAGACAGCAATAGAACCTAAATTGGTATTTCCTGCAGTATGCGGAGGTGATATAGTAAAATTTGGCATAAAAGCTAATTTCTATTTATTGATACCTCAGAACCCACAAAAGAGAGAGCCTTATAGTGAAGATTGGATGATTCAAAATGCACCTCTGACTTATGCTTATTTAAATCAATTCGAAGATATTTTGCTTTCCAGAGGTTCCCGAAATGTAAGAGAATTGGCGAAAAAGACAGTGTTCTATGCAGTGTTTGGAGTAGGAGAATATACCTTTGCTAAATACCGTGTAGCATGGAAACGAATGGCGTCAAAGATGTCGGCAGTTATGTTGTCAAGTATTAAAACCGAATTTGGGATAAAACCTTTAATTTCCACAGAGACAACCGCTCTTTTCCCTGTGGATAACAAAGAAGAAGCTCATTATCTTTGCGCCATATTAAATTCAGAATTGGTTAATAATTTCATAAAAAGCTTTTCATCTGCAGGACGGGGATTTGGAACCCCATCTGTTATGAATAACATTGCCATACCTCGTTTTCAGCCCAACAGTAGAGTTCATCAGAAACTTGCAGAACTATCCGAAAAGGCACATAGACTTGTTAAAAAGGGCAATCCTATAGATAATATCGAGAAAGAGATAAACTCATTGGTGAGGAAACTATGGAATATAAAGTAATAAAGTCTATTGACCCTGAGTACCCTAAAAAGATTAGAGAAAGACTGGGAAATGATTTCAACAGAGAGCTATACTACAATGGTCCACTGGAATTCCTTGACCATTTTACTATGGCTGTAATCTGTTCGGATGAGAGCGGGGGAGTTGTCTTGTTAGAAACAAACCAACTTCTATTTACGATAAGAGAATATAAGATAAACTACATCGGAGGATGGCACTCTGCGATAGAGACTGAAATCTTCAGGCTTAGTCTGTTTAAGGAATACACAACTCTAACCTGTTTTTCTGCAAAAGGATTGGGTGTTGAGTCATACGAATCTTTCTTGCTTGATAGATTCTTCCCGCCTTTGCATGAATTTCCTGAACGGGATGAGTATTTTGAAAGGGCAAGAAATGAAAAACTGTTAATGCTTTCTCTCTCTGAGCCGAATCAAACAAGACAATTGCACAAGAGCATAATGGAGAGAAATTTGATGTCCTGTGTTCTTGGAGATGTTGTGTTTATCCCTTACGGTCCGAAGGGCTCAAAGACCTATACCACGGCAAAGAAAGTGGTTAAATTAGGTATTCCAGCATTTACTATTGACCATAAGGAGGCAGTTGACCTCCATAAGCTTGGTATTCCTGGATTTAATCGTAAAACAGTTGGGGCGTTTCTTGAAGAACAAGGCGCAAAAAAAGCTGACAGGAATCAATATCAGCGAATAAGTATAAATGAGCCCGAGTCTCCTACAGCCAAGCAATTATCTTTGATAAAAGAACCTACCCAAACAGAATTTACATTCAAAAGGAACACTAAAAATAAAAAGTAAACAGTGTCAATGCTACATGGGAGTTTGAAATCAAACAAGTAATGAGCAAACTTGTCATAATAAAAGTAACGGCGTAATGCCATGAAATACAAGGACTTAGAGAGAACTGACACCAATAACATTCCGAGCTGAAAAATATATTGGAGAAGTACAAGAAGGTTTAAATATGATTAAGAGATTTTGGTCTCAAGAATCAGAACAGCGTACGCGTGAGAATTCACACTTGAGCATCGAGGTAAGCATACTTTCTAAGAAACATCCATCCCCCAGTTCTGGTGGATAGCTCAACAAGGAGGAGCAACTGTTACCTCTTAAGTACTCCATAAATATATTATATCAGGGATCTCTCATTTTTGCAAGAAAAATCTTTAAAAAATTATAGAACATATTATACAAGGAGGTTTTAATGCAAAAGTCAAGTTTTCTCACTAATATGCCTGGGCAAGAAGTGGGTCATACCATCCAAGCAATATCAAGTGAAATTGAAGAGATTATATTAGCAGTGGCTTATGTAGGTAAGACCGATACTATGTTTTCCTTTTTGAAACACGGGGCCATCTCTAAAATATTAGTAAATCTTGGGTATCCAACAAGGCCTGATGCTTTGAGAGATTTTCTAGACTATGGCACTGCAGTGAGATATTATAGAGGAAATTTTCACTGCAAGCTTTACATCTTTAAACTTCACGAAGGAAATGTCAATCTCCTCTTTGGCTCCTCAAATCTGACGAAAAGTGGAATAGGTGAGTCAACAGATAAAATTAAACCAAATTTGGAATTTAATATGTATTTGCGAGGAAAAGGAAGTGATAAAGAAATAGTCCATTGTATAGATATTTTTAATCAGATGTGGAAAAAAGCGGAGGATCTGACTTATGAACAGTTAGAAAAATACCAAAGGGAATTTGACGAAATTAATAAAGCTTCAAATAGAACTTCCGTGAAAAAAGCTTCGAAGGAAGTTGACTACATAATATCACACTTGCCTGAATCGGGGATTACACAGTATGTTAAGGACTATCACAGGTTTCTTAATAATTACCGTTCTCTCGCTCTTCTGTATGAATCATTTGGAAGGGGAAATAAAAAACCCCACTCTATTTAGAAGTAGATGGCTTTCTTAATTGGCTTTACCATGAAAAAGAAATTAGCAAGCACAGCGCCGTAAGAAAATTAAGCCCTAAAATAAGAAAGAACGAGGTTAGAAAATGGAGTAGAATGTATCATAAGGAATGTAATGTAAAAGAGGATGGCAAGTGGAGAGTTAATAATAGCAAGAAGATATCTAAATTGCTTTCTAAATCTGCAATTGATACAATCACAAAACATCAGATAGAAGAAGTTATCGACAGGTTAAATTGCACATTGGCAATCAATAAAAAGAGATTCTTGAATAATAATTCCGTCTCATCTATAAAACGATGCTGGAAAGATCTTCTGTATGGTAATGGAAGTGTCCAAACGAGAATAAATAAATGCCTATCAGGCAAACTCAGCTGGTTTGGGCCTTCAGGTACCCAAGAATTATTGGGTTTCATTTTTCCTAATAGGTATCCGATACGTAATTCATTAGCAGATGATGGACTACGCTTCTTTGGTTATAGTATTTAAGGATGGCGGAAAGTACTGAGGTCGGGCTGAAAAACAGAAATTATTTGTGAGAAATTGGATGTGGAACGGAATAATGCTTGCCTACCGGTCCCTTCGGATTCGTATGGACAGGCAGGTTTGACGATGGCGAGAAAGAAGAAGAGAGATTTAAAACGGCGTTATCAAAAAAGAGTACAGACTACAGTATAAAGGGCAATCGCCGTCTGGAAAATCCAAACGGCGAAAGAGCTCTTTCTATCATTGGTAGATGAGACACTTTAAATATACCACAAAATTTATCAAAAGTCAAGAAAAAAATAAAAAAAATTCGGACAGTAGGGTTGGGCTGAAAAATAAAAATTATTTATGAGAATAGAAAGAGAGCAGAATCAGCTCTTCACATTACACATAATTGAGGGCAAACTGACAAGTTCCTTGGGAGAAAAAGAAATCAAGGAAGAAGCTTAAGCAAAGTAAAGTGTAAAATGAAGACCCAACCCTGATTTTCAGGAGATTGAAATTAGACAAGTTGTAAGTAACCTTGTTATAATAAAAGTAACGGCGTAATGCTATGAAATACAAGGACTTGGAGAGAACTGACACCAATAGAATTCCTATACACAAAAATACGTGTGCGCACGTAAAACATACATGCTCACACGTAAATACGAGTAAATGCACGAATTGTTGGATAATTGCATATTAAAAATACTTAAACAGGGAAAACTATTATTAAAATATAACTCTAACTATCAGACAGGGAATATCGACCTTATTTGACTATTTGGTATTGTAAGATTGCCTGTCTACCGACAGGTAAATAGGGGATAAAAACTTGACACCCTATGATTATTATGGTATAATACGGATATCATAATTAATTACTTTCTTTGTCAACAACATTTGTCAGTGGCAAGAAAATCGGGTTTTAGTTATTTCTATTTTTCAGCCTGACCCCACTTACAAAATAGCTGGGAGACAAGATGAAGACTAATAGGGACAAAGAGGAAATTAAGGATTTGGATAAAGTTGAGCCTATTGATTATGGAGTCGTGGCAAAACCGCATACTCCCATATATAAGATGCATCGCTATTTTGCAAGAAGACCTTATACTGTTTTCAATGAGTTAATAAAGCATTACTCTAATCCGGGAAGTATCGTTCTTGACCCAATGTGTGGTGGTGGAGTAACAATTGTTGAGGGATTAAAACTAAGAAGAAAAGTCGTTGGCGTTGATTTAAATCCAATGGCAATTTTTATTACAAGGTGTGAAGTAATGGATGTTGATTTAAACAAACTAAAGAGTGCATTTCAAGAAATTAGTGATAAAGTGAAAAATGAGATTAAGAGTTTTTACCTTACCAAATGCCCTAAATGTGGCAGGGAGACACCCGCTGATTGGTTTGAATGGAGTACTGTTGTTGAATGCCCAAGATGTGGTGGAGAAGTAGCTTTTGCTGAGGCCAAGAAGTTAAAAGCAGGCATTTATCAATGTCCGCACTGTAGAATACCGATTAAATCGCTTACTGCAAGAAGAAGACCAGACCAGATTGTAAGGCTAAAACTTCAATGTCAATGTGGCTTTAAGGACGAGAAGAAACCAGACAAATATGATTTTGAAAAATATCAATGGATTGAAGATAATTTTGGTAGAATTGTCAAAGAGCGAGATTTATGGTACCCAAAGGATAAAATCTTTCTTGGTGAGAAAACAAGAGAATTGCTTAGTAATGGATATAAATATTTTTATGAATTGTTTACAAAGAGAAATCTTCTTTCCTTGATGATCTTGTCGAATGCTATAAAACAATTGCAGTTTGAG
>PEYP01000161.1 GCA_002774315.1 Candidatus Stahliibacteriota bacterium CG08_land_8_20_14_0_20_40_26 | reverse complement strand
TGTTGAAGAACGAAGATGGAATGTCAGTAGTTATAGTCTTCGGGATTATGATATTACTTGGTTTGTTGGCATTTGCGCTCGTTAATAGAACCGTAGGTGAGAGACAAATCACTACCTATCTTGTAAGGTATGAAATCGCTTTCAGCGCAGCAGAGGGTGGTTTGGAAAAAGCGCTGCTTGAGCTTAAACGAGATTTTGCGGATAATACCACACCAAGCTGGGCAGATAGTTTTATTAACGATATCAGAGTTGGCCCTGATAGTATTTATGACACCCTATATAATACAACTTCGCTGGGTGATGGAGGTTATTTTGTTGAGTTAAAGAATGTGCCAGATGGTTTGGGCGGATTTCTTGCAGACGAGATTTGGGTCAAGTCAACCGGCATTGCTGATGGGGGAGTTAAAAGGGTAATTGAAGCCTATGTAGAGGTAGAAAACCTTTCACCCTGGGATAATGTCATTTCTGCTGGTAAAGGGTCAGCCGATGCCGTTATAAAGGGTAATGCGCTAATTTGCGGCTCCGTACATGTCTTAGGTGAGGGTTTAACCCCTTTTGATGAGGCAATTGAGATGAGTGGTGGAGCTGGTATTCGTAATTACTACGATGGAATGGAGGCTGCCCTATTATATAGAATTCCACCTCTTCCAACAACGATATTCAATGGAGAAGAAGTGCAAACCTTAGAGGCTACGCTCAGGGTGAAGCATGGAAGAGTAAACCTATCTGGTACTGGTACAGTGGGAAAGCCCGATATATTAGGCAACGACTATAAGGAGACTATAGATGGGGTTTATGTTACTGATGGATACGGAGGGACTGCAGGGGTAGGGAATATTTATTCAGATAATGGTACTGAAAGTGCGTATGATTTAGAAGATATTGTTCAATTTCCAAGGCTTGATGACCCTTACACTGAGCCAAAGACAGGTACAGATTATTCGAGTTATCAGGAGTACTTAAAGTCCATAGCCTATGTGGTCACAGATGCTGCCGAGTTGACCGTCCTTTCCAATATTACACCTAACTCCACCTTCACTATTGGTGATGCTACTAATTACATTTCTATGGATAGTGCTACCCTTGCTATTAATGGCGTCATTTATATAGACAACGGTGGTGATTTAAATATGAACATAGCAGAAACCAAGAAAACGATTACCTATACAGGAAAAGGTGATATCCTTGTCACAGGGAATGTGAACATAAATGTTAATCTGCTTACACCATACAGTCCGAATTCCTTCCCGACAAACATCTTGGGTGTTATGACTCCTAACAACATAACTTTTAATGCAGCCAATATAAATGTCATGGGAGTGTTCCTGGGAGAAGACAGAATCACTGTCAAAAAGCAAACCGATTTTGTTGGCAGTATTGTATCTAACTATTTAGACTTACAACAGACCCCCCATATTTACCAGGTTCCCGTATTAGCAACCAATCTTTCACCCAATATGATAGCGGGCGGCCCTGTTTGGGTGATTGGGGTACGCACCTGGCGTGAATTGAAAGGTTAATGAAAGAATTTAAGGAATTGTAGAGGACGAAATTGTGCGAAGCGAAGTAGCGAAAAAATCGAGCACCTTTTCTTTGTATCTCTTTCCCTCCTTTAGATAGCATTCCAGATGTTCCGCATCAGAAACAATCCATAGATATTTTGGCTCGCCGGCTGTATTGAATATTTCCATCCCCTCAGATACCGGCATCTCTCTGTCTTCCCTGCTATGGATTATTAAAATAGGTCTTGGAGAAATTTTATGCAGGTGATGCTTAAGGTTCAGTTCTTTTGGTTTGAATCTGAGACTTATGCCAGCAGTCCATATTGCTGGCGGCAGGAACGGATATTTTGGTGCATGATAGTAGCATTTTGCAAATGAGTATACAGCAGAATGAAAAGATAGATATGCGCCTTCACTTACTACTGCGTTGATGTCAGGAGTGAGAGATGCCCCGAGTAACGCAACTGTTCCGCCCATAGAGAACCCCATCGCTCCTATTCTATTTTCTCCTTTTTCTTTGAGAAATGATACTCCTGCAAGGAGATCTTTTATCTCATAGTAACCCAGAGACGAATATTTTCCTTCACTGTTACCGTGACCTCTGAAATCAAACAAAAGTATGTTGTATCCAGCGCGGTTCAGAAATCTTGCCTGTGGCAGACAATCGCCTTTATCCATCCCATAGGGATGACACAGAATTATCGTTCTCTTCTCAGTACCTTTTATATACCATCCTCTTATGTCTATCCCGTCCTCTGTTAAGAAATTTATATCTCTATACTCCATACCGAAGTCTTCAGGCGAGTAAGGTGAACGGAATCTTGGAGGAGATATTATTAACTGTGAGGCTTTAAAACAGTAAACGAAGAAAATAAGAAGGAGATAAATAGTCACTCTTTTTGGGAGGCTCTTTACAAATTTTGAGACGACAAATACGATAGCAAGCGATGAAATGAGGACAATTAAGGCTGGGTAGTTATAGGACATAAGCCTTTCAATAAAAGAATTCACCACAAAGACACAAAGATTGTCAATATTTTCATTTTATTATAAAAAGGTCAATTTGTCAAGAAAAATTTGCTTCGCAAATGCTTTTCTCCAAAAGTCAACATTTTTTGCAGAACCTAACTACTGAAAGTATAAAGACTTAAGAGCGATTTTTCAAGGAGTACCCCCCTACTAAATTCCTATCCGTCAAGAAAAAAATTTTTAATTTTTTCCTTGACAAAGTATATAAATTATGGTATAATATACAAAGAAGCCAAAAAAGTTAGGCAAAAATTTTTCACTATAAGGGAGGATAAGATATGATAAGGAAAGCGACAGTAGGAGTGTTCCTGGGAGTGGCACTTGTCCTTGCTTGTGCCAATCCTGTGAAGGTAGGTCTGCAGGGGCTTCAGTCTGATGTAAATTCCCTTGCGGAGAAGATAGAGGCAGGAGTGCTTCTTACAGAACAGGTTGCAGCACTTGAACAGGAAGTAACTGCAAAGCCAGCAGAGGAGTTTCTATCTAATATAGAGGAACTCAATGGAGAAATCGAGAAGGTAGTTCTACTTGAGGCACAACTTACAACGATTGGCGATTCGCTGGCAGTTCTGGACAAGAGTCCAAGGGCAACGGAGCCGCTTAAGAAGGACATCTCTGCCCTCAGTGAGAGGATAGAAGAACTTGCCGGCAAAGTTGCGGTTCTAAGAGAGGCAGATGCAAAACTTGATGAATTGGAAATAAAGATAGAGGAAGCAAAGAAACCAGAATAAGCGAGAATGAATAATTACGATAGCCTTAAAAAGGAGGTAAGTTAACTTACCCCCTTTTTATTTTTCCTCATCTATCCCTTTCATCGCATCCTTGAATTCTCGAATTCCCTTCCCGAGAGCCTTTCCAACCTCTGGGAGTCGCTTTGCCCCAAAGAGCAAAAGGACAACCAGGAGTATGAGAACTATTTCTTGCCATCCTAATGCCATACATCCCCCATATAGTAATATCAAACCACAGATTACACGGATTTTACAGATTATTTTATTTTTCACAAATTTTTCTTATCTCTTATATTCTCTTCCCTGCCTGCCGGCAGGCGGGCAATCCCTGTCGATTCTTTTCTCGACAGGGAACTTAAGAGATCAAAAGAGATTGTTTATTCCACATATATATCTATCGAACTTTCACTATCTCTAATCTCCAAAAATTTATATCTACCGCCTCCCATCTCCTTAATGGATTCTGCAAGAGCATTAAGAAAAACAGTGTCTAACTCATTCATTATGTCTACCCCGAATTTTGATAATACCTTAAATGCCCACAATGGTATTTTTATTGTAGCACTTCCATCTTTTTTATCCTCTATCTCCGCACGAAACCATTCTGGATTTTTCTCTCCTCGTTCCAGTATCTTATCTTTTCCTACAATGACCATAAGCATCTTCTCTTCTTCCGTATCTACATCTATTAAAGTGTCTCCAATATGGAGTTCTACATCTTTGAGTCCTTCGCCAATTCCCTCTCCTCCTTTCATAAACATATCTGTATATTCAATGAGTGATAAAGGAAGATAAAGATTGAAATATTCTTTCTCTGATGTAACAGAAAGACGGACAAAGCCTTGTGGTATTGTTAATAGTAGAAAGGCGAGAATATGGAACATAAAACCTCCTCTTCGTGACACGTGCTTTTAGGACGTTCACCCTGCACCTATACATAAGTGCGGGGCAGGAATTTCCGCAGATTAGCATGATTTTTTTCTTTTTCATTTTATTTTTTCCAACTTCTTTGTGTCAAATGTCTTACAATCATCAATTTTTAATCCGGTTTATCTGCGTCCATCTGCGTTCTAATTATTAGATATATAATTCAGAGATTACGGCAGTTTTATAAACCCTTCCTTCATAAGTGCATGTGTTTCGTCCCTTGCTCTCTTTATCTTTTTTTCCGCACACTTCATCAACTCTTCCTTTGAGAGTTTAACACGGGCAACGCCTTGTTCTATTGCTTTGAGTCCAACGGCAACCGCCTCTCTCGGAAATACTTCCCACTCGCCCATACTGGGTATAATATACTCCTCGTGAAGTCCCTTATCCTCCGCACACTTTGCCAGCTCCTCTGCGGCTGCGATACACATCTCATCAGTGATGGTGGTTGCCATAACATCAAGGGTGCCCCTGAATATTCCTGGAAAACCGAGAGAGTTATTAATTTGGTTAGGGAAGTCGGACCTGCCTGTTGCTATTACCCTTGCTCCTGCTTCTTTTGCTTCCCAGGGCCATATCTCCGGGATGGGATTTGCACAGGGGAATACTATAGCATCCTTCGCCATACTTTTTACCCACTCTGGTTTTATGGTTCCCGGGCCCGGTTTTGATGCGCCTATGCAAACATCTGCTCCTTTCATTGCATCCGCAACCCCACCTTTTAGACCTTCAGCATTTGTTATCTGACAGAGTTCCCATTTCTCCTTATACTTTTCTATAAGGTCTGTTCTTCCCTTGTGAAGAGTGCCTTTCGTATCGCAAAGTATAATATTCCCAGGCTCCACACCTGCTTTTATGATTACCCATGCTGTTCTTATATTCGCTGCACCTGCTCCAACCAGCACTATTTTAACTTTGTTCAGTTCTTTCCCCACCAGTTTTACTGCGTTTATAAGACCCGCACATATTATGGCAGCGGTCCCCTGCTGGTCATCGTGCCAAACAGGTATTCTTGCCTTTTTCCGGAGTTCGTTGAGGACATAGAAGCATTTTGGCTGGGCTATATCCTCAAGGTTTATTCCGCCGAATGAGGGCTGAATAAGGAGTGCAGTCTCTATTATTTTGTCAGGGTCTTTTGTATCAAGACATATAGGAAATGCGTCAACTCCTCCAAGATACTTAAAGAGAAGTGCTTTTCCCTCCATAACGGGTAGCCCTGCCTCAGGACCTATATCGCCGAGTCCAAGCACCCTTGTACCATCGGAGATGACTGCAACGAAGTTGGACTTGTTAGTATGTTCAAATACCTTTTCGGGATTTGCTTCTATATCCCTGCAGGGTTTTGCAACTCCAGGAGTGTACCAGATTGCGAAGTCATCGAAGCTACGCACACAACACTTTGGAACCACTTCTACCTTTCCTTGATAGAAAGGATGAAGCTTCATAGCATCCTCGCCGGGTTTCTTTGCTTTTGCGAGGAGCTCCTCCACAGACATTTTTTTCTCTGCCATATCCCCCCCTATAATGATATCAAACCTGCCTGCCGGCAGGAATCAAAAAGCAAAATGCAAAATTAAAGCACGATTTCAAATCGTGCCTACATTTTTTCTGACGCTGATTTTCACTGAGTAATTGTAGGCACAAATTCAATTTGTGCAGACTGACTTGTCTGGAAGAATTTGGAAAATTGGAATTTAGATATTGTTTAGGATTTAGAAATTATTATTTAGAATTTCTACATTGACCTGTGTATTTTTGATTTTTGATTTATCTCTGGCTTTTGTTTTTTGCCAGTTTCACTGGTTACATACTGTTCTATGATCTTTATTGCACAGTAATTACCGCACATAGTGCAGGTTCCAACACCTTTCTCTGCTGCTATCTTTTCAGGATTTATTGCGAGCTTTCTCTGCTTCTTCCAGTCAAGTCTCCTTCTTGCTGTGGATATTTTTTTATCAATATCAAGTGCTCCGCTTAACCCTTTCGCAATATCGCCCGCGTGTGCAGCAATCCTCGTCGCAATAACCCCCTCCTTTACATCGTCCTCTGTTGGAAGGCCAATATGCTCTGCAGGAGTAACATAACAGAGAAAATCTGCTCCATAGGCTGCTGCAAGCGCTCCCCCTATTGCAGATGTAATATGGTCATAACCAGGTGCTATATCCGTTACAATTGGACCAAGAACATAAAACGGGGCGCCCTTACATATACTCTTTTCTATCTCTACATTCATCTTCACTTCGTGAATGGGGATGTGTCCGGGACCTTCTATCATTACCTGAACACCTGCCTCAAGTGCTCTATCTCTCAGTTCTCCAAGCACTATCAACTCCTCTATCTGAGGTCTATCTGTTGAATCAATTATTGAACCGGGACGGAGTCCGTCCCCAAGAGAGAGCGTCAGATCATACTCCCTTGCAATGTCAAGAACCTTATCAAAATGCGAATATAACGGGTTTTCCTTCTTATTGTATTCCATCCATGCGGCAAGAATAGCGCCTCCTCTTGATACAATATCCATAATTCTGCCCTGGCTTTTGAGGGTATCAATAACGCATTTTGTAACTCCACAGTGCACGGTCACGAAGTCAACACCATCTTTTGCATGCTCTTCTATAATATCAAGTATCTCATCTTCCTTCGCTTCCCTGAAATCTATTTTCATCTCTGCTTTTCTACAGGCTATCTCATAGATGGGAACGGTTCCAAGGGGACCAGAGAACGCCTCTTTAATCTTTCTTCTTATAAGGGAAAGACTTCCTCCAGTTGAGAGGTCCATAATGGTATCTGCACCATATTTCTCAGCTATATGTGCCTTTCTTATCTCTCCTTCTATATCTACGACATCGGGAGATGTGCCTATGTTTGCGTTCACTTTGGTTCGTAATCCTTTACCTATACCAATATATTTCGTAGAGTGATTTTTGCTGTTGGAGGGTATGACTATTATGCCAGATGCCACACCGTTTCTTATATATTCCGGTGATAATCTTTCCTCTTCAGCCACTACTTTCATAAGAGGAGTAATTTCTCCTTTTTTTGCGTAATCAATCTGAGTCATAATTATCCTAATATAAGCGTTAACAACACCGAAGAACACCGAAATCACCGAATTTATCGGATCCCATCTTATAGGTTTAATTATACTACATTTTTCCCCTCTTGTCAAGTTTTTTAGAAGAGGTCTCTAAAAAAATACCTAGAGACCTCTGTGGTTTATACCTTCATAAGAGTATCAAGAAAAAAAGCTTGACTTTTCGGTAAATTGGTAGTATAATACGATGTGGAATGCATGGAGAAACGGGTGAAAGTTATTAGGTTATTAGGTCATTAAAATATTCAATTATCAATTAACAATGCAAAATTAGCAATTAACATTTGTCGTTTGGTCATTGAGTCATTTGGTCATTAGGTAATTAGTATGTAGGCACGCCTGCCTGACGGCAGTCAGGATTTCAAATCGTGCAAATCTATCGGTAGACAAATAATAGCACAAGTTGAATTTGTGCCTACAATCTTTAATATATCTACATCAAGCTTTTAAAGAAAT
>PEYP01000005.1 GCA_002774315.1 Candidatus Stahliibacteriota bacterium CG08_land_8_20_14_0_20_40_26 | reverse complement strand
CTGCCGCAGGCAGGGAATTAATTTTATCTCTGTGTCCTCCCTGCCTGACGGTAGGCAGGTGTGGTTTCTTTCATATTCTTTCATATTCTTTCATATTCTATTTGACACTACCAAAATCAAATATCAAAATTTTAAAATTTACATTTTGATTTTTACATTTAGGTTGCTAAAAGCAACCGCTCATCCCTGTCTCTGCTTATGCTTAGGGTTTTTACACACAACCCTCAAAACACCTTTTCTCTTCACAATCCGACACCTTGCACAAATTTTCTTTATAGACGCTCTTACCTTCATAAATACTCCCGTTACCCCATAATATGCATTAACCACAGAAAAACATAGTTTGTTAGTTGGATAGTTTGTTAGACTCTAACAAACCAACAAACTAACCAACTCTCAGTTCTTGTGATAATCTTACCTGCGTTTCTACTTAAATCTGTGTAATATTCTTCCTCTGGAGAGGTCATAAGGCGAAAGTTCCACTACAACCCTATCCCCGGGTAGGATTTTTATGAAGTGTACCCTCATCTTACCAGACACATGAGCAAGCACCTTATGTCCAGTATCAAGGACTACCCTGAACATTCCTCCCCTAAGTGCCTCTTCAACCACACCTTCAACCCTTATACCTTTTTTTTCAACCATAAACCGGCAAAACCAGAATTGAGTCCTAATTCCTTTCTACCCGTACCTTTTATTCCTTTCACTGCCTGCATTATTCTATCATGCACCTCTTCTATACTACCACTTCCGTCTATCCTGATAAGTTTTTCTCTTTTTCTGTAGTAATTTATCAACGGATAGGTCTCATTTTCATAGACATCTATTCTCTTTTTTATCGTTTCTTCCGCATCATCTACCCTTGAGGTGAGTTTACTCCCGCATATATCGCAGATATCAGGTGTTTTCGGTGGATTTGATGATAAATTATATACCGTTTTACAATTCGGGCATACCTTCCTTTTACTGATTCTCTGTATAATATCAGGACTCTCCAGATAAAGGTAGAATACATAGTCAGGTTTAATTTTCTCAAGCAAAATTGCCTGTAGAACATTCCTTGGAAATCCCTCCAGAACAAAAGATTGCGGGAGATTCGCCAGCAACATATCTATGACGACCTTATCTGGAACAAGTTCCCCATTTTTTACATATCTTTCTGCCTTACCTCCAAGTTCTGTCATCATTGCAATCTCGTCACGAATTATATCTCCTGCCGAGATGAACGGTATTCCCAGTTTCTCTGCCACCATCCTCGCCTGAGTGCCCTTACCCGAGCCAGGGGGACCTATAAATAGGATTTTCATTACCCTCTTCTGCCCCTTATTTTTCCCTTTCTTAGGAATCCATCGTAGTGTCTCATCGTAAGTTGCGCCTCTATTTGTCTCATTGTATCGAGTGCAACACCAACAACGATGAGAACAGATGTGCCACCGAAGATGAACGGGGCGTTAAGCTTATGTAGAATTATAGCAGGCACTATCGCTACAAGAGCAAAAAACAGTGCCCCAGGAAAGGTTATTCTGGATATTATCCTGTCTATGTAGTCGGCTGTGCTCTTGCCCGGTCTCACGCCCGGTATAAATCCTCCATATTTTTTCATGTTATCCGCAATATCAATTGGGTTCAGGACGACAGCCGTGTAGAAATAGGCGAAAAATACTATCAGACCTGCATAGACTATATTATACAGCCAGTTCGTAGGGGAGAAGAAGACCATAAGGTTTTGTATCCAGTCGCTACCTGAAAAAAATCTTGCTATTGTGGCAGGAAAGGTAAGGACTGCCTGGGCAAATATTATCGGTATTATGCCAGCAGCATTTACATTCAATGGAAGATGGGTAGACCTTCCCCCATATACCTTTCTTCCAATAACTCTCTGAGCATACTGAACAGGAACCCTTCTCTGTGCCTGGGTTATTATGACGACAGCTGCAATTATTCCAATGATTACTATAACCGTAACAACGGCCGCAATGGGGCTCATAGCACCAATGCGTACCATATTGAATGTTGTTATAAAATCTCTCGGAAACATCGCTATTATACCAATCATTATTATCAATGATATACCATTTCCTATGCCTCTGTCTGTGATAAGTTCTCCAAGCCACATTATAAATAGTGTACCCGTGATCAGTGTGATGATGGAAAGAAGTCTGAAAGACAACCCGGGATTCATAACCACAGGCTCTCCTGAGGGTGCCTGTGCAGATTCAAGAAATATACATACACCGAGTGCCTGTATAGCAGCTATTCCTATAGTGAGATATCGTGTATGCTGATTTATTTTTCTTCTACCCTCTTCTCCCTCTTTCTGTAATTTCTGGTAATACGGCATTGCCGCTCCCAGAAGTTGTAGTATGATAGAGGCGGATATATATGGCATTATTCCCAATCCAAATATTGCACCCGACGAGAGACCACCTCCCACAAATATATCATACAGTCCAAGTGCAGTTGCTCTGGCACTCTCAAAAAAGCTGGCAAGGGCAGATGTATTGATACCTGGAAGGGGTATATGCCCTCCCAACCTGTATACCGCAAACATTGCGAGCGTAAACAGAATTTTGTTGCGCAAGTCAGGTATCTTGAATGCATTTCGTAGAGTTCCAAACATAATACAATAATCAGTTATTGAGTTATTGGATCCTTCCTCCCCTTGCCTCGATCTTCTCTTTAGCAGATGCAGAAACTTTTATCCCTTCTATAGTAAGTTTTTTTGTAAGTTCACCATCCCCGAGTATCTTTACTTTTTTTTTCTTCTTTATAAGGCCTGAAGTACGAAGCAGTTTTTCATTTACCACAGTTCCATCTTCGAATTTATTCAGTTGCTTTACATTTACCACTTCGTACACTATCGCTGAAGGATTGCGGAACCCTCTCTTTGGCAGCCTTCTGTAGAGTGGAGTTTGACCACCTTCAAACCACGGAGAGATCTTTTTACCCGCTCTTGCTCTCTCTCCCTTATGCCCTCTACCAGATGTTCCGCCTACCCCTGAGGATGCTCCCCTACCTCGTCTCTTTTTTTCCTTTGTATTTATTTTTTTTAAGTTGTGTAACTCCGCCATATATAATCCTTCTAAAAATCTCGGTATTGTCAAAAACCTAACCACAGAGAGCACAGAGGAATCAATTCAAAATTGTCAATTAGCAATGCAAAACTATCAATTTGCGAAAAATCATTTTTAATTTGCTAACTGCTAATTTTGCATTTTACATTGTTTCTTTGTATTCCTTCCCTCTGTGACCTCTACAAAACTAATCTTTTTATCCCATCTTTTAACCTTTGTACATTGAAATTTATCAGTCAAAAACAGGGATTGCCTGCCTGACGGTAGGCAGGAAAGAGAATTTAAGAGAAAAGGATAGTCTTAGAAAAAGGAATCTCTTCCAATCTCTTAAAATCCCTGTAAAACTACCTGAATCATTATTTGGAGAACACAGAGAATTAAATCTTACTCTGTGATCTCTGTAGTTTCTTTCATATTTTTCCATGTTTTATTTGACACCACCAAGATCTCAAGCATCAAATTACAAACAAGCACCAAGCACCCTGCCTACCGTCAGGCAGGCAAATTACAAATAACAAACAATATTTAAATCTCAATAACCTAAATTCTAAGCTCTAATTTGGTTTGAACTTAAAAAATAAGTTACTTAATGTGATACTACTTCTTCAACCCTTACAAGATGCCTTACCTTTCTTATCATTCCCTGTATCTGGGGCGTATCGTTATGGATCCTCTCATCATGTGGATGATGAAGCCCGAGCGCGAGCAGGGTGCGCTTCTGATCGGACTTTACTCCTATTTTACTCTTTATCTGTGTTACCTTTATCTTATTCATATCCGGATATTCAAGATGAGCAGGAGGAAAGTTCTTTATAATTGTACTCCTCTTATTTTCTCAATCTCTTCTTTAGTTTGCATGGAGAGAAGTCCATAAAGTGTTGCCTTCACAAGATTCTTTGTGGTATTGCTGCCCAGAGACTTTGTAAGAACATTTCTCACCCCGGCAAGCTCTAACACAGCCCTTACAGGTTCACAGGCAATAATGCCTGTTCCAGGGGCAGCGGGTTTCATCAGAAGCTTTGCTCCTCCACACTTGGAAACAATAGAATGCGGTATAGTCCCGTTTATTACCTTGACACTTTTCATACTTCTTTGTGCCTTTTCTGCTCCTTTTCTAACCGCTGCTGAGACTTCATGTGCTTTACCAAAGGCGACTCCTACACGAGATACACCGTCTCCTACAACCACAACGACGGAAAATCTAAAACGTTTTCCTCCTTTTACCACTTTTGATACACGATTTACCTCAACTACCCTTTCCTCAAGTTCTTTTTCTTCCTCCACAATACCCCCGGTAAACAAAATCAAAAATCAAATTTCAAAAATCAAAATTATAGCCATACCTGCCTGCCGCAGGCAGGGATTACACAGATTTTTTTAACACGAATTATCCAAAGGATCCGTATGGACACGAAAAATGCGAACCACACAAATAAATTTTATTCGTGGCAATTTGTCTTATTCCTGCCTACCGCAGGCAGGCGTGGTATTTGTGTTCTCATAATCTTGTGCTATCCGTGAAATCTGTGGCTCTTTTTAAATTTTAATTCCTGACTGCCGTCAGGCAAGTTGTCATTTTGCATTTTGCACTTTGATATTTAATTTCAAAATTTGAGTCCTCCCTCTTTTGCACCCTCCGCAAGGGCTTTGATTATGCCGTGATACTTATAACCGGAACGATCAAAAACAACAGTTTCTATTTTCTGTTTTTTTGCCTTTTCTGCAAGTCTCTTTCCGCATTCCTTTGCTGCTTCCAGCTTGCTCAGGTTAGTACCTTTTAATTGAAGTGTGGAAGAACTCACGAGGGTATTTGATGCAATATCATCAATCAACTGCGCATACACATACCTGAGACTTCTATAAACACAAAGTCTCGATTTTTCCCTCGTACCGAATACCTTCTTGCGTATTTTCTTATGTCTTTTTTCTCTTCCTCTCTCCATAATCCCTTTATAAGTAACGAGTAACAAATAACAACAATCCAACCACCTAACAAACTAACCAACTAACAAACTAACCAACTAACAAACTAACTCTTCACGCCTTGCGCTTTATACCCCGGTTGCGACCGCACGTTTACCCTGCTTGCGTCTCACATACTCGTCCTGGTACCTTATTCCCTTACCTTTGTATGGTTCAGGAGGCTTAAAATTCCTTATTACACTCGCTGTATTACCAACCAATTCTTTATCTATGCCTGTTACCGTTATACGCCGTGGATCAGGAACCGTGATCTTTACCCCATCAGGCGGTTTATAGACAATGGAATGAGAAAAACCGACAGAGAGCTCAAGCATATCACCTGACATTTTCGCCCTGTATCCCACACCGACTATCTCCAGAATCTTAGTGTATCCTTCACTGACCCCCTTAACCATATTTGCGAGAAGTGCTCGTGTTAATCCATAGTAGGGTTGTAGGGAGCTGGATTTCTTCTTTGGAAGCACAATTATATTACCATTTTTTTTCTGAATATCAAAATCTGGATGGAACTCCCTTGAAAGACAACCCTTTGGACCACTGACCTTAACTTTAGTGCCCTCTATTTCAAACTGAACATCATCAGGTATTGGTATAGGTTTCTTTCCTATTTTAGACATAATATCTTAATAAGATACAAAGTACAAAATTATTTCTCCAAAATTTGATTTCCTATACGCCACTCTACCACGCATTCCGCACATTCAACATTACACATTTCACATTGAACATACCTTATGGCTTACCATAGATAAAAAAGGACTTCTCCTCCAACTCCTTCTTTCTTTGCCATCCTGTCGGAAAGTACGCCCTTTGACGTGGAGAGAATGGCAGTGCCAAGGCCCTCCCTCACCCGTGGCATATTTTTCAAGTTGGCATAAATTCTACGACTCGGTTTGCTAATCCTTTCAAGTCCTTTTATAGCATCCTTCTTGAGGTGTAAAGCAAGTATCTTTTTGGGATGTTTGCCCTTTGTCTCAAATTTCTCCAGGTAACCCTCTTTTAGAAGAATACTGGCGATGTCCTCTAGAATATTGGAAGAGGGCAATTCCAGATAAAACACCTCTCTCCTTAAGGAGTTGCGTATCCTTGCTATCATATCACCTATAATATCATTAGTCATAATATTTCACCAACTTGCCTTTCTAACACCGGGTATTTCCCCCCTCAGTGCTAATTCCCTGAAACAAATTCTGCACAGACCAAATTTGGTATAGTATCCCCTTGCCCTGCCACATCTCGTGCATCGGTTGTATTTTCTCACCTTGTATTTTGGTTCTCTTTTAGCCTTTACTTTCCAAGATGTCTTCGCCATAACCCCCCTTCCTGCTATCAACTTTTGAACGGCATCCCAAGGCTTTTAAATAGTTCAAATGCCTCTTCGTCACTTCTTGCCGTGGTAACGAAGTTTACATCCATCCCAAAGTTAAACTTTACCTTATCGAATTTTATTTCCGGAAATATTGTATGTTCTGTGATGCCCAAGTTATAATTTCCTTTGCCGTCAAAGGAGTCTGGATCTATACCACGGAAATCTCTTATCCTCGGGATTGCAAAGTTAGTAAGCCTATCAAAAAAGTCGAACATCCTCTCACCCCGTAGGGTAGCCTTCAATCCGATAGGTTTTCCCTTGCGAAGTTTAAATGAGGCGACGGACTTTCCTGCTTTTATTACGACTGGTTTCTGTCCCGTGATTATCGCAAGGTCGGAAGAGACAATGTCTATAAGTTTAGGATCCCCTATTGCCTCTCCCAGACCCACATTGACTACTATTTTTTTGAGCATTGGAACCTCGTATAGATTTTTATACCCGAACCTCTTTATCATAGCAGGCACTACTGTCTTATAATATAACTCTTTAATTCTTGACATAGTTTACTTATTAGATTTAATCAAAAAGCCATGTCTAATCTATCATCTCCTTGCACTTTTTACATTTCCGTGCCCTCATATCTCCAACTCTGCTTATTGAAATCTTCACCGTATTTCTACACTTCGGACATACAAGCATGACATTTGAGGCATTGATGGACCCTTCCCTGTGCAATATACCTCCCGGTTCCTCCGCTGAACGCGCCCGCATATGTTTCTTCTGAAAATTAATCCCTTCAACTATGAGCATCCCTTTTCTTGGGAATACCCTCAACACCTTTCCCGTCTTGCCCTTGTATTCTCCTAAGATTACTTTTACCGTATCATTCTTTTTTATCTTCATATCTATATCACCTCGGGTGCCATAGAGATTATCTTCATAAAGTTCTTATCTCGTAATTCTCTCGAGACCGGTCCAAACACCCTTGTTCCTATTGGCTCAAGTTGATTATTTATAAGCACACAAGCATTGTCATCAAACCTCACATAACTCCCGTCATTTCTTCTCATCTCCTTTCTCGTGCGAACAATAACTGCCTTCTGAATAGTTCCGCTCTTTATCTGACTCCTAGGAACCGTTTCCTTTATTGCGACCACAATGACATCACCCGGCCTTGCATATCTCTTTCTGGAGTATCCAGGCATCCCAATACACATACCGACTTTTGCCCCTGAATTATCTACTATTCCTAATCTTGTTTGTAGTGCGATCATTTCTTTACCTCGACTATCCTGAAGTGTTTCTTTTTTGACAAGGGTCTTGTTTCTTCTATTACAACAGTATCCCCAAGCTTGGTCTTGTTATTCTCATCGTGGCACATTACCTTTATATATTTTCTGACGACCTTGCCCAACAATGGATGTCTCCTTTTAATCTCTACCTTAACAAGACGGCTTCTGTCCATCTTATCAGATATAACTTCACCTGAAAACCTTCTTTTCATACGCTATCTCCCTGCCAACTAAAAAGGTATTGAAATCTCACTTTTTATCTCCCGTAATCTCCTTTTCTCTTAGTATTGTCTTTATTCGTGCTATCTCTCTCTTTATCTTTTTGATATCCGAGGGCTTTGGGGTTTCAGCTTGTTTCTTAAACCTTATACTCATGAACTCTTCATGCAGGTCATGTAGCTTTTGCTTTAGCTCGTCAGCAGAAAACTCTCGCAGTTCAAAGGGCTTCACCAAGGCCTCCTTTTCTTATTATAATTTTGGTTTTCACAGGCAGTTTTGAGGCTCCAAGTCTTAAGGCCTCCATTGCCTCTTCCTTGGGTATACCACCAAGTTCAAATAGTATTCTACCCGGTTTTACAACGGCAACCCAGAACTCCGGCGAGCCTTTACCCTTACCCATTCTTGTCTCTGCTGGCTTTTTGGTAACAGGCTTGTCAGGAAATATTCTTATCCACAACTTTCCTGACCTCTTTAGGTATCTGGATATTGCAACTCTGGCTGCCTCTATCTGACGCTGGGTAATCCACGCAGGTTCAAGTGTCTTTAAAGCATAGTTCCCAAAAACAAGCGAATTTCCTCGTGTTGCAATACCCTTTCTTCTGCCCCTGTGTTGCTTTCTGTATTTTACTCTTGATGGTTGTAGCATACCTTCATATTAAAATGTAAAATTACGAATCAAATTTTAAATTGGTAATTTTATATTGCTAATTTTGCAATGAATCAGCGGACTTTTATATCTCTACATTTCCTTTGTATATCCAGACTTTTACACCGACAACGCCAGAGATAGTTTTTGAGGGTATATAAGAATAATCAATATCTGCCCTGAGTGTTTGAAGTGGCACCCTGCCCTCTCTATACCATTCGTTCCTGGCAATCTCTGCCCCGCCGAGTCTCCCCTTGCACATTACCTTTATACCCAATGCACCCATACGTATAGCCTGCTGTACAGCCCGTTTCATAGCCCTCCTATGGGACACTCTCTCCTCTATTTGTCTTGCTATGTTCTGAGCAACAATTCTGGCATCTGTCTCAGGCACTTTTACCTCTTCTATATTTATATAAACATCCTTGCTCTTGGTTAAAAATGCAAGTTCATTTTTGAGCCTTTCGACCTCTGCTCCTTTCCTGCCTATTATAATTCCGGGTCTTGCACTATATATTGTAATTGTGAGTTTTGCCTCAATTCGTTCTATCTCTACATCTGATATTGCTGCACGTACGAATCTCTTCTCAATATACTTTCTAATGGTGGCATCTTCTGTAATATACTCCTTGAATTTATTCTTTGTTATCCATCGAGACTTCCAGTTTTTGGTTATACCCAATCTAAAACCATACGGATGTGTCTTTTGTCCCACTAAACCCCCTTATTATTAAACCCTGTGTTATCAACACTGACCTGCCTGGCG
>PEYP01000103.1 GCA_002774315.1 Candidatus Stahliibacteriota bacterium CG08_land_8_20_14_0_20_40_26 | reverse complement strand
CCTCTTTCGACAATACAGGGAATAGTGTATAAAAACCAACTATCGGTAGGATATTCCAAGTTCCTTATTAAAGGGAGCACCTTCTGTGATAACAGGAATGTCCTTATCTCGCCTGACATAGCTATTTGTGATGAATGTCTTGTTGAATTATTTGATCCATCTGACCGTCGTTTCCGCTACCCATTTATCAACTGTACCAATTGTGGACCAAGATTTGCAATTATTCATGATATTCCTTATGATAGACCCAAGACAACGATGCAGGAGTTTTTAATGTGTAATAGTTGCCAAAAAGAGTATGAAGATCCTCTCAATCGCAGATTTCATGCCCAGCCTAATGCCTGTCCGGAGTGCGGTCCAGAGGTAGAATTGGTGCAAAGTTCGAACTTAAGGGTCAAAAGTAAAAAAGAAAGAGCGATAAAAGAAACAGTGAAACTGCTTAAAGAGGGTAAGATTGTTGCCATCAAAGGATTGGGAGGATTCCATCTTGCCTGTGATGCCTTAAATGAGGAAGCAGTAAAAAATTTGCGTAAAAGGAAGCCAAGAGATAATAAACCATTTGCTTTAATGGCAAAAGATTTAAAGGTAGTAAAAAGATATTGCAGGGTATCCTCAATGGAGGAGAGAGTATTATGTTCTTCAAGGCGTTCTGTAGTTCTTCTTAGAAAAAAGATAGATATACCGGGAATTGCACCTGGTAATAAGTGTCTTGGCTTTATGCTTCCCTATACTCCCCTGCACCATCTTTTGTTCAGTCTGCCAGACGCTTCACCTGTCCTTGTTATGACAAGTGGCAATATATCTGATGAACCTATCTCTTATAATGACAACGATGCAGTAGCTCATCTTGGGAATATTGCTGATTATTTTCTAACGCACAATCGTAAAATTCACATAAGGTGTGACGATTCAGTGGTTAGGGTATTTGAAGACAAGGAGATTGCTATTCGCAGGTCAAGAGGATATGTGCCCGAGCCTATTGTGTTGCCTTTCAACTTTGATTCTCCTATTTTGGCCTGTGGTGCAGAACTGAAAAATACATTCTGTCTCACAAAGGATAACTGTGCCTTCTTGTCTCATTATATAGGAGACATGGAGAACTTGGAAGTGCTTCTTGCCTTTGAGGAGGGGATTCAACACTTTGAGCATCTTTTTGCAATAAACCCAACCGTTATAACCTACGACCTTCATCCCGAGTATCTCTCAACCAAATACGCCCTGAACATTACACATTCCACATTCCACATTAAACGGATAGGTATCCAGCACCATCATGCCCATATTGTGTCCTGCATGGCAGATAATGGAATAAAGGGAAAGGTAATTGGAGTGGCTTTTGATGGATTGGGTTATGGCACTGATGGAAACCTGTGGGGAGGTGAATTTCTTGTTGCAGATTACACACAATTTACAAGGGTAGCCCATTTGCAATATATCCCGATGCCGGGAGGTACTCAGGCAATTAGAGAACCCTGGCGGATGACTGCCTCTTATCTCTGGCGCATCTATGGTGACGATTTTATTAACCTTGGAATAGAATTTACAGACAGTATAGATAAGAAAAAATGGAAGGTATTAAAAAATTTGATAGAATATAACATCAACTCTCCTCTTACCTCGAGTGTGGGTAGATTGTTTGATGCAGTATCAGCCCTTCTGGGTGTTTGCCGGCTCTCCACCTATGAAGCACAGCCAGCTATAGAATTAGAAGGAATTGCATCAGAGGATTATAATCCTCCTTATGATTATGAAATTGGAAAAAACACTATTAAACTGGATAGAATCTTTTCAGAGATTATAAAGGATATAAAAAGTAACATTCCGATTGATATAATTGCATCACGATTCCATAGCACGATCGCTGATATAGTTGTAAATATGTGTAATAGAATAAGAGAGGACTTATGTTTGAATAGGGTTGCTCTTTCTGGTGGGGTCTTTCAGAATATGATATTGTTAGGACAGGTTGTGAATCAACTGCACAACAATGGATTTAAAGTATACATTCCTCATAGGATTCCAGTAAATGATGGAGGGATTTCTTTTGGGCAGGCGGTAATAGCAAATTCAAAAATGAAAAATCAAAATGTAGTATAATAAATTCTAAATCCGAAATCCTAAACACTAAACAATATCTAAATTTCAATTTTCCAAATTTCAAACATTAGGATTAATTTCAAACATGAGGATTTGGGATTTGGAATTTGTTTAGGATTTAGAAATTATGATTTAGGGTTTTGTGTTTCACGATTATGTGTTTGGCAATTCCTGCAAAAGTGATAGAGAAAAAAGGCACGCTGGGCATAGCAGAAATAGGCGGGCTCAGACATGAGGTAGACCTTCGGCTGCTTGAAGATGTTAAGGTAGGTGACTATGTAATAATACATGCAGGTTTTGGAATTCAAAAATTAGATACAAAAGAGGCAGACGAAACGCTGTCTTTACTAAAGGAAATGGTGGAGTGTGGAAAGTAGAATGTGTGATGTGTAATGTGGAATGTGTAATGTGTAATGTGTAATGTGTAATGTGTAATGTGTAATGTGTAATGTGTAATGTGGAAGGTGGGATATGGACATTAAACATTACACATTTAACATATAACAATGAAGTATATTGATGAATTTTACGACAGAAAGATATGCGTCAATCTTGCAGAAGAGATTGCAAAGAAATCTTTGGGGACGGAGCTCACTTTCATGGAGGTATGCGGGACACATACGATGTCGATTTTCCGTAACGGAATCAAGGACTTACTTCCAGAAAATATCAGTGTGCTTTCCGGACCGGGATGTCCTGTTTGTGTAACTCCAAATCGCACGATTGACAAGGCAATAGCAATTGCCCGGTTAAACGAAGTCTGTGTATGCAGTTTTGGTGATATGATGAGGGTTCCAGGGTCATCCTCAACACTTGCGCAGGAACGTGGCAGAGGTGCTGATGTGAAGGTTGTTTATTCCGCAACAGATGCTGTTGGAATTGCAGAGAGGAATCCAGATAAAAAAGTAGTCTTCCTTGGCATCGGTTTTGAGACTACGACCCCTACAGTGGCGTCTTCTATTAAAGATTCCGCTTTGAAAGGTCTAAAGAATTACTTTGTTTTGCCAGCAGCCAAACTCATTCCACCAGCGATAAAGGCTATTCTTAATAGTGGAAAGACAAAAATTGATGGGTTTTTACTTCCTGGACATGTCTCTGTTATAATAGGAAGAAAACCTTACGAGTTCATCGCCGAGGACTATGGGATTCCCTGTGCCATAGCAGGGTTCGAGCCCACGGATATTCTCTACGCTATCCTTCGGCTCGTAGAGCAGATAAATAATGGAAGTCCAGCGGTCGAAAATTGTTACAGAAGGTCAGTGAAGGAAGATGGTAATAAACTGGCGAAAGATATGATGAACGAGGTATTTGAAGTCTGTGATAGTGAATGGAGAGGACTTGGTGTTATTCCGTCCAGTGGACTCAAAATAGAAAAGAAATACAGGGCATTTGACGCCTTGCACAACTTTAAAATGGATGTAGAAGAGACAAAAGAGAATCCTGATTGCCTGTGTGGTGATGTCTTGCGGGGTGTAGCCTCTCCTTTAGATTGTGCCTTATTTGGGGGAGTTTGTACCCCGGAGAATCCTGCTGGTCCTTGTATGGTTTCATCTGAAGGAACCTGTGCTGCGTATTATAAATACGCAGATGTCCGCAGATAGTAATTAGGTCATTGGGTCATTGAGTCATTGTGTCATCGTGTCGTCGGGAGTTACCTCCCGGCGGATAAATCGATTCAAATGTGTCAGGAGGTAACTCCTAACACCACGAAGAAAAAATGTAAGAATTATAAAATCTAATTTCTAAATCCTATTTTCTGAATTCCTAAATTCTAAGTACTAAATTCTAAACAAATTCCAAGCCCTAAAATCCAATCTTGCCTGTCGGCAGACAGGTGTTCCAAACAAGCCTAGATTTTGAGAAATTGAAATTTAGATATTGTTTAGTTTTTAGAATTTCGGATTTAGGATTTATCATCATAAAGTTGGGCTTTTTGGTAAATTTTGGAGCAGAGAAATTGGATATAAAACGGCGTATCTATGAGGAAGCACGAACCAAAAATCAGCAGTAATCAGCGTATCTCGTTAGCTCACGGAAGTGGGGGGAAACTAACACATGATTTAATAAAGGATTGCTTTTTGGCCAGGTTTAAAAATCCAATACTTTCTGAACTGACGGATTCTGCTATTGTAAACTTAAAGGGAATAAATTTAGCATTTACTACTGATTCTTATGTGATCAGGCCTCTGTTCTTTCCTGGTGGTGACATAGGTAAACTTGCGGTGTATGGAACCGTAAATGATCTGGCTGTTGTAGGGGCTAAGCCATTGTATATCTCCTGTGGCTATTTAATTGAGGAGGGATTTAACAGCGTATCTCTTGATGAGATCACCCAATCAATAGGTGATGCTGCCCGAAATGCAGGGGTGCTTGTTGTTACAGGAGATACAAAAGTAGTGGAACATGGAAAGGGAGATGGTATTTTTATCAATACATCAGGGATTGGAGTTTGTTATTACCAGTTACTACAGGATATTGAAGTTGGTGATAAGGTCCTCATAAACGGTCCGATTGGCAATCATGAGATTGCTATTATATCAGCAAGGGGAGAACTTGGACTGGATGTAGAGATTGAGAGTGATTGCGCACCGCTGGCGGATTTGATTTCACATGTTTTAACCGCCTCTGGGAAGATAAAATTTATGAGAGATCCCACGAGAGGAGGACTGGCTACCACCCTGAACGAGATAGTGACAAGTAAAGATCTTGGCATTCTCATTGAAGAGAGAGCAATCCCGATAAGGGAAGAGGTTAGAGCTGCATGTTCTCTGCTCGGGTTTGACCCACTCTATCTTGCAAATGAAGGAAAGGTAGTTATTATAGTCGGGTGTGAAGATGCTTCTTTTGTCGTTGATACAATGCGTGCCCATTCATTGGGCAGGGATGCACAAATCATTGGAGAGGTAGTTGAGTCTCCAAAGGGTAGAGTGTGTCTTAGAACTGAGATAGGTGGAACAAGAATTGTAGATATGCCTGTAGGAACCCTACTTCCAAGGATATGTTAATTTATAAAGAAACCATAAGGTTCCATGGACATGAGGGCCCATTCCTTGCTATTGGTTATCAGGCGGGTTTATATGCAGTAAATATACTTAATCCAGAGGGTATTATGGATATTGAGTGTAAGGTTACTGTTGTCCCTCAAAAACCTTTTACCTGCATTATTGATGGAATACAGTCTTCAAGTTGTTGTACCATGGGCAAAGGTAACTTAATAGTAGAGAAATCGACATCAAATCCTCCAATTATACAGTTTGATAATCGAAAGAATGGAAAATCGGTCAGGTTTAAAGTGAAACAAGACATTTTTGAACTTGCCATAAAATCAAAAAATCTCATTAAAGATGCCGCTTTATTATGTAAGATGAAACCAGAGGAGTTATTTGAATTATGCATGAATGGGCATTAGCAGAGGGAGTTATAGACACCACCGTCAAGGTGTCGAGAGAAAAAAAACTTAAAGAGATAAGCAGAGTTGTAATAACACTCGGTGAATTACAACAGATAGACGAGGAGATATTTAAGTTTGCCCTTCGGGAGATCATAAAACCCACATCTATCTTTAAGAAGACGGAGTTTAAGTTCGAAAAGGAGAAAGCGGTCCTGAGATGTAAGGTTTGCACAACAGAATGGGAATTTGGTGATATGTTGTGCGGATTGGACGATGTGGAAGTGGAATCGATACATTTTATACCCGAGATGTCACATATTTATATGAAATGTCCCGGGTGTGGAAGTAGAGACTTTGAAATAGTAAAAGGCCGTGGGGTATGGATAGCATCTATTGAAGGAATGGAATGAGAATGTGGGATGTGGAATGTGGAAGGTGTAATGTGGCAGGACATTTAACATAAAACATTAAACATTTAACATGTAATGTAATGGATCCCAGATTAAACATCATTGCCCACAGGTTAGAAAATGTAGATAGACTCATTGCTGTTTCGGGTGGCAAAGGAGGGATTGGCAAAAGTTCCGTTGCCTCTACTTTAGCATTGTGTTTGTCAAAAAAGAATTACAGGGTTGGATTATTAGATCTGGATTTTTACGGTCCTTCCTGTCATTTGATATTGGGAATAAAAGGAGTTTATCCAGAGGAAGAGAGGGGCATTCTCCCTCCTCAGGTTTATGGAATTAAGTTTATGTCAATTGTATATTATGCCAAAGAAAATCCCTTAACAGTAAGGGGAATTGACATCTCTAATTCTATAATAGAACTTCTGGCTATTACACGATGGGAGGAACTGGATTTTTTAATTATTGATATGCCACCTGGAATTGGAGATACAACGCTTGATGTGATAAGGTTGCTTAAAGGAGTTGAATTTCTTGTAATTACTACACCATCAAAGGTTGTATTAGAAACCGTAAAAAAGACATTGGAAATGCTAAAAGAGGCTCACGTTCCAATTCTCGGTGTGATTGAAAATATGAAACTGAATAACTCTTCCTGGACAAGACAGGAAATAGAAACGTTTGATGTGAAATATTTGGGAGAAATAGGTTTTGATAGGTCGTTTGAGGATTTTGTGGGAGATAGGAATAAGTTGTTGAAGAGCTCTTTCGTAGAGGATATAAATAAACTAATCCCGAATCTGGATTAAACTGGCACAAATTGAATTTGTGCCTACAATTTTGTTGTGAAATAATGTAGGCACGATTTTATCGTGCAAACAACAACACAGACAACCTGGATGCAGATTAACACAGAAGAAAGAGTTTTTTAGACGCAGATTAACACAGATGTTCACAGATAAATAAAGAAAATATCTTTGAAATAAACGAATCTGTGTTAATCAGCGTAAATCAGTGCTTGTAGGCACGAATTCAATTCGTGCAAAATCAGTGCAATCAGCGTAAATCAGCGTCGAAAGAGCATATTTTAATTACCGGAGGAATTATGAAAAAGCAGAAGAGTATTATGGAGATAATCGCCGAGGCAAACAAGGCGGTTACTACCGGGATTGATGAGAAGGATATAGAATACTGGGTAATGATATACATAATGGGAAGGGCATATAAGGTGCCAGCTGGACTGACAATTATGCAAGCAATGGAGTATGCGGGATATAGATTTATAAGGTCTGCTGGATGCAGGGCAGGATTCTGTGGTGCCTGTGCTACGGTTTTTAGAAAGATTGGTGATTATAAACTCCAGACCGCTATGGCGTGCCAGACAAAGGTTGAAGATGGAATGTATCTTGTTCAGATACCGTTTACACCCGCGGAAAAGGCTGCCTATAATATTGGTAAGGAGCCATACGATGTGTCTGTACTTTTTAAGTACTATCCAGAACTTGCAAGATGTTTATCGTGTAATACCTGCACAAAAGCCTGTCCGCAGGACTTAGAGGTTATGGACTATGTTCAGGCAGCCATTAAAGGCGATTTTACAGCAGTTGCAGAGGGTTCTTTTGAGTGTATCCAGTGTGGTCTCTGTGCAATTAGATGCCCTGCGGAGATCGTGCAATATAATATGGCTCAGCTGGCAAGGAGGATGTTTGGACGATACGGATCTAAGCGTCCGGAGAGTTTGAGTAAAAGGGTGAAGGAGGTAAAAGAAGGTAAATACGAAAAGGATTTTCGGAAACTTTTGAGTGCTACGATGGAAGAATTTAAAAAATTATATGCCGACAGAGAAAGAGAGAAGGACTGAAGATGAATGACCGAAGACTGAAGACAGACGACCAAAGACTAATGACCAACGCCTGATGACAAATGACTAATGACCAATAACTTAATGACTGTCTTTATTAGGGAGGAAAAAATGGCAGAACTAAAATTTATTGAAGGTTATCCAGAGTATATGTATGAGCTGATAAAGGTGGTAGAACAAACAAGAGCGAAGAGGAAAGATTATACTCCTAAGGCAATGACGATGGAGGAAAGAGAGGATGTATTAAAGGTTCACCCTGATTATGCAGAAGGAGGCAAGAGAGCAATTAACATCGGTGTAAACAAGGGTGATATTGCGCCGAATGAGGTAGCTGATCTACTTGAGGCATATCCCTTGATAGAGGAAGGGGAGATTGATCTTAGAAAGCCCGATTATACCACCGATATTCTGATAATAGGTGGTGGTCTTGCCGGAACAACTGCAGCTATATGGGCGAATGACCAGGGTGTCCCGAAGGAGAATATTCTTCTTGTAAATAAACTACGGCACGGCGATGCCAATTCAATTATGGCACAGGGTGGAACCCAGGCAGCCGATAGGGAAAATGACTCCCCTGTTATACATTTTATTGATGCTTTAGGAGGAGGACATTTTACAAATAAACCGGATGTTCTACAGACGCTGGTAGAAGATGCTCCTCTCATAATAGACTGGCTTATAGACCTCGGGGCGATGTTTGATAGAGAGGAGAACGGGGATTTTGTGGAGATATGGGGAGGAGGAACATGCAGAAAGAGGATGCATGCCTGTAGGGATTATACCGGTCTTGAGGAACTTAGAGTAATAAGAGATGAATTTAAAAGCAGGGAGATTCCATCTCTTGAATATGAACCTGTGATTGAACTTCTTACAGACAGTGATAGGGTTACTGGTGCACTTCTCTGGAATTTTGAGACAGGTGAGTATAAAATAGTTGAGGCAACTGCAACGATTATTGCAACCGGTGGTTTTGGAAGGCTCCATATAAGAGGATTTCCAACTACCAATCATTATGGTGCTACCTGTGATGGTGTAGTTATTGCATATCGTGCAGGCGCACGATTAAGGGATACAGACACGGTCCAGTATCACCCAACGGGCGCTGCCTATCCACAACAAATAATAGGTCTTTTACTTACCGAGAAACTCAGAAGCATGGGTGCCCAGCCAGTAAACAAAGATGGGGAAGCATTTGTATTCCCCCTTGAGCCAAGGGATGTTGAGGCATCTGCGTTTATAAGAGAATGTTATGTAAGGGACAAGGGTGTTGTAACCCCTACAGGCATGAGAGGGGTGTGGCTTGATACTCCACTCATTGATATTAAAAATGGTAAAGGAACGGTAGATAAGGCATTTCCTGGAATGAAGAGGATGTTTGCAAGGTTCGGTATTGATATGGCAAAGTATCCAGTTTTAGTATTTCCCACGCTTCACTATCAGAATGGAGGAGTGGAAACAGACCCCTGGGGAAAGACGAACCTTGAAGGACTCTGGGTGGCAGGAGAGGTGTCCGGTGGGGTGCACGGTAAGAACAGACTGATGGGAAATTCAACCCTTGATTGTATCGTATTTGGAAGAAAAGCCGGTATATCGACTGCTGAATATGTAAAATCGGGCAAGAAAAGGGGAAAACTGACATTGGAACATATGAAGAAGTATGTAAAACTGCTTAAAGAGGCGGGAATACCAAAAGAAAGAAAAGCGCCTATACTTCTACCTGATTACAGGGGAAAGAGAGTGCTGGCGAGGATGATAGATGTATTTTGAGGGGCAGCAAATGACCACTCGCCATTTTCTGTTTATTTATGCCTTTGGAGTGCAGTGGCTTGCCACTGCTTTTCTTGAGCCCAATAAAAAAGAAATACCATGGAGATTTTAGAAAAAGAAAGCAATAGAATTGTCCGCAAGGAAGAATTGGCACCCGAAAATAAATTATTTGAAATTATGCAACCAAGTATTGCAAGAAAAGCAGTGCCGGGTCAATTTGTTGTTATAATTCACAGTGAAAAAGGTGAACGTATACCGTTGACAATTGCTGATACGAACAAAGTCAAAGGCACAATAACAATTATTTTTCAGGAGGTTGGTAAATCAACCATGGAACTCGGCACCTTCAAAGAAGGCGATAGATTACAAGATGTTATCGGCCCGCTGGGTAAGCCTACTGAAATTGAACATTACGGTACGGTGGTTTGTGTTGGTGGCGGCGTTGGTATTGCACCTCTTTACCCCATT
>PEYP01000109.1 GCA_002774315.1 Candidatus Stahliibacteriota bacterium CG08_land_8_20_14_0_20_40_26 | reverse complement strand
TTTGAGGAGAAACTGTAGGGCAAGGCGTAGGGCAAGGCTTTAGCCTTGCAAAAGACAAAGCAAACCTAAAGGTTTGCCCTACGCTCTATTGTCAAGAAAAAAATATTAGTGAGTTAGTGAATGGTGAATAGTAAATCGTAGTAAAAATCAAAAATACACCACGGAGGCAATAAGTCACGAAGTCCATTTAGTATTGGTTATCGGTGATCAGTAATCGGTGATCGGTAATCCGTAATCTACAATCTGTAAATCCACCACCCCAGTATCCCATCACCCCATTTCTTCTTGGTGTTCTTAATGGTTAATTCTTTAATTAAGTTGTCAAAAAAAACTTGACAGTTTAGCATTTTTATGGTATCATATAAAAATAAATTCGCTGTTAAAAGACTGCGAAAAAGATGAAGCCTATAAGATATATTGCCTTGTCTTCTGTTATTATTTTACTCTCTCAGGGCGTTCTTCTATCTCATCCTCAGGAGGGTACCATAGCGGGATATGTGTATGATGCGGTGACGGGTGTTGGTTTGCCCGGTGTCAATCTTGTTCTCGAAGGAACAACAAAGGGAGCAAGCACAGATCCAAATGGTGCTTTCAAAATTTCTCATATCCAGTCAGGGACATACATACTTACCACCTCTATGATCGGTTATAAAAAAAAGAATTACAGATTAGAGGTAGCAGGAGAAAAGATAGTGAGGATGGATTTCTATCTTGAGGAGACAGTTATAGAGATGAAGGGGGTAGAGGTGGTAGGGGAGAGGCCAATGATAGAGAAGGAGGTGACCGCCTCTCAGAGGATTATGGATACACGGACGCTTGAGGCACTTCCCGTTCATGATGTAAGAAGCGCCCTTGCAACCCGTGCAGGAATATCTGGGGAGGGCACCGATATACATATAAGAGGGGGGCGGGCGAGTGAAATTCTTATGATAGTGGATGGTATACCCGTGAGGGACCCACTCTCAGGTACTGCCTTTGGAATGTATCTGCCTGTTTCGTCTGTCAGTGAGGTAGAGGCACTGACAGGTGGTTTTAATGCAGAATATGGTCAAGCGATGTCAGGAGTGGTAGATGTAAAATTGAAGGAGGGCAGTGATCATTACCATGGGAAGATAGGATTTTCATCAAGCGGACCATTCTGGTATTTTGATAGAACAACGATACTACAACTGGAGGGTCCCGAATATATAACCAAAAGGCTCCTGCCAGCTATTGGTATTCACATACCTGGAAAGGTCTCCTTTTTTTCAAGTCTCTATGCAAGATTCTCTGATACATATCTGCCTCATACCGATAGTTTATACTCAAGTGTGTTTGAAACCTCAAAACTCTCTCCAAGAGAGGAGAACACGCTGTCAGGCATTCTGAAATTCACCTGGTCTCCCACCGATAACCAGAAACTTGCCCTTTCACTTTCAAGGTCTATAGAGATAAATCAGGGTTACTTCCTCTCAGGAAATGAGTATCCTTTTGCATATGGATTCCCATACAGATATAAGAATATACTCGATAATTATCTGACATTTACAAGGGATGGTAATCAGGTTACCCTTTCGTACCATAATGTTCCAAATTTGCAGACCTTTTATGACATAAAATTTTCGAGATTCTTCACAAACCTCCGCATAGATGTTGGAGGGAAACATTGGTCGAAATATGATGAGTTATTGGATATATATCCCTCGGGAGATAGCCTGACTGCTCGTGGTGACGGATTCTGGGACATTGGTGATGCCCCCTACTGGCATGATCATTATGTTGAGACATATACAGGTAAATTTGATATAACAAGGGCAATAAGCCCTGTATATAGCATTAAGACGGGGCTACTCTTACAAGGTTTAGAGATTCAGTGGATAGATATTCACTACCCATGGTTTGCTTCACCGGGTGGGCTGGGTCTAAACAATGATATATACAAGGCACGGGGATTAGATGGTGGGATCTACTTTCAGAATCAAATATCCTTTGCGGGTATGATTGCGAATCTCGGGATAAGACTTGACTCCTGGGTGCCCGGAAGGTATCTTGAGGATGGTGTTAAAAATACTCTTAAAAAAGAGGATATACCTCCAATCGTAGAACAGGAATATAATGCATATCTCGATGACAACCCGAGAATACCCTTTACAGACTATCACTTTAAGGCACATTTCTCTCCAAGGGTCGGTATATCATATCCCATTACAGATAGAGACAAGTTTTTCTTCTCATACGGTCATTTTTCGCAGCTTCCTGACAGAAAATTTGTATGTTCAAAACTGGGAAGAAGGGCCACCTCAACCTACGAACTTGTAGGAAATCCTAACCTAAATCAAACAATAACTGTTGCGTATGAGCTTGGTCTGGAGCATCTTTTTGGAGAGCATACAAAGCTTGTAACTACAGCATATTACAAGGATATCTTTAACTACCCTACTGCCCAGAAGGTACCGGGAATTCCACCAAATCCTGATTTCTGGATGTATTTTAATTCTGATTATTCGAGGTCCCTGGGACTTGAAATAACTCTTGAGAAGAGACTTTCCCGAAACTGGTATAGTGATATTGAATTTACTCTCTCGCAGAGTAAGGGCAGAACTTCTACCGCAGAAGATATATACTGGAGAGGAAATGAGGAGAGCCTGAAGGAGTGGTATCTAATATGGGATAGACCTCTCAAAGTCTTCGGGTCCCTTGGTTATATAATGAGAGATAATGAAAAATTGAACATTTTTGGGCTTACTATACCAGGTAGTCTAAATGCGAACCTTTCCCTGTCTCTCCAATCAGGCAGAAGATATACCCCTCAGGATACCCTTGGAAACAGAGAAGAGCTTAACTCCGGTATCGGACCTTACTGGAGCAGAGTAGATATAGAGTTGAAGAAGGGAGTAAGACTTTTTGGATTAAAATTCAATATCAGTCTCAAGGGCAGGAACATATTCAACTACAGGAATGTCTATTATATAAATCCTGTGACTGGCAGGGATTATAGATTGGGTGACCCTCTTCCTCCATATACAGATGAAGAGGATATGCTCAATCCTGCAAGATACAGGGAGGGCGGGAGCGTCGAAATTGGGATTGGGTTTACTTTTTAGGACGCAGATGGACGCAGATAAACGCAGATGAAAGAGATAGTAGGCACGATTTCAAATCGTGCGGGTTTATGAATAAAAATGTGATGGGGTATAAAAAGCAGCTTATATTTTACAGTGTAGTAGCCGTCGTTCTTTTGTGCTCTTCTCTCTATGCGGATATTTTTGAGATACTGGGAGGGCAGAAGGTAGGAACTACATCGCTTGCATTTTTGAAGATTGGTGTTGATACGAGATCAGAGGGAATGGGACAAACACTTGTTTCTACATCAAGGGATGCGTCAGGGGTATATTTTAATCCAGCAAACACATTATCCTCCACAAGCGGTCTAACATTCTCCCATATCGTCTGGTTGGCTAATATCGGGTATGATTATTTAGGTCTGATAAAGAATTTCGGCAACAGTGCAGTTGCCCTGCAGCTTTCCAATCTTTCAAGCGGTTATATTGAAGAAACAGATGAACTTCATCCCTTCGGGACAGGTAACTATTTTAGATTTGCTGATAATCTCCTCTCTTTGACCTATGCATTCAGAATAATAGATAGGTTTGCTATAGGTATTGGTGCAAAAGGGATAATTGAAACCCTGGCAGAAATTAGTTCTTACGCCTTTACACTGGATATTGGGACTATTTACAATGTTGGTTACAGGGATATAAAAATTGGTATGTCCTTACTGAATATGGGTTCAGATGCAAGACCAAAAGGTGAATATACAGTGGACGGAGTGAGCCATAGTTACGAGGCATATCCTCTTCCAATTGTTTACAGAATTGGTACCTCTGGAAAACTGTTTAAGAACCTCCTTGTTGCAGTGGAGATGGATAAGCCCTCTGATAATGTTGAGACATTTAAGATTGGATGTGAATACTCTTTGTCCCCGTTTCTACAACTGCGGAGTGGATACAAGTTGAATGCAAAAAGCCCTGGTAGTAGTGGTCTATCTTTCGGGGCTAGTTTTGTTCTTCCCTGGTATAGCGAAGGACTCTTTGTAGATTATGCGTTTAGTGAGATGGGGTATATCGGAGAGACCCACAGACTTGGAGTGAGTCTGGGATTTTGAGTAGGGCAAGGCGTAGGGCAAGGCTTTAGCCTTGCAAAAGACAAAGCAAACCTGAAGGTTTGCCCTACATTACCTTCTGCAAACCTAAAGGTTTGCCCTACATAACCTTCTGCAAACCTAAAGGTTTGCCCTACGTTAATAAGTGGTACGAGATATGAAAGCAAAATATAAAAAACGAATCCGCCTTCAGAATTTTAATTACACGGGGAATTATAGATACTTTATTACAATTTGCACTCACGATAAAAAGGTTGTATTCCTCAATTCTAATATAAACGACTGGATTGTATTTACTCTGAGGACTTTAGCAGATGAATCCAGGTTCGCTGTATGGGCATATTGTATTATGCCAGATCATATACACCTTCTAATTGAGGGGCAGGATGATAAGTCAGATATGAGAAAGTTTATCGCTTTATTCAAACAGAAGACAGGATATGAGTACAAACAAAAATATGGAGAAAGCCTCTGGCAGATCAATTATTACGAGCATATTTTAAGAAAGGACGAAGATACAATCGAGATTGCACATTATATTTTCAATAATCCTGTAAGAAAAGGAATTGTTGAAAATCAGAGGGAATATCCTTATCTCGGTTCTTTTATGTTCGAGGTGTGAGGTATTTGTAGGGCAAGGCTTTAGCCTTGCTATGAAGCAAACCTAAAGGTTTGCCCTACGTTATTAAAGCAAACCTGAAGGTTTGCCCTACATTTTGTATGTAGCCATCCATTATGAGAGTTATTGCACCCATATTGACTTTTCTTTTCCTCTTCGGTTGTGGTAAGAAGTATCCCATACCACCTGAGTATGACTATAGCCTTTCTCCAGAAGAATCCTATGTGCTCGTTGATAAATGGCCCGGGAATGGAGAATATGAGTTAACCAATATGTCAGATGTGATTGTTGGAGAGGATGGATTTATTTATGCATTGACAGAAAACGATGTAAAGAAATTATTTGAAAATGGCCAACTCAACGAGGTAATTATTGAAGGGTTATCTTCACCCCTAGCAATGCATCAGGATAAAATGCGAAATATTTATATAGCAGATGGTGAAACGGTAAAATTATTCAACAGGAATGGAGATTCAATTTATGCCTTCAGGGATACCTTTCTTGTGGAGACATCCGGTATCACTACAGACGGAGAGAAGATTTTCGTGTCAGATAGCGAAAGGGACCTTGTGTTATCATACGATAGTTTAGGGAATCTTATAGATACAGTGGCGTCCTATGGAGCTGGTATTCTCAATGTTGCTCGGCCGTTGGACCTGTATATCTGGAAAAATAGAATTTTTATTGTATCATCCGGACATAACTGGGTTGAGGCAATATCCACAAGCATACCAAGGGTCAATCTTCTCCATCTTGGTGGAGAGTCACATGATGGTGATACATTACCGGGATATTTTATAAATCCTGTGGATGTGGCTATTGATGATTCTGGGTGCGTCTATGTGGCTGAGGTTGGGAATCAAAGGATACAAAAATTTGATATGGATGGCAACTTCGTTGTGGAAACAGAATTATCCGAAGCTCCCGTAAGTGTAGGGGTCTCAAGTGACGGCAGGAGTCTCTATATTGGTTTTACAGACAGAATAGAGAAATACAAAAGACCCGAGACGCCGGGAGAGGTGGAGTAGAGCGTGGGGAGACCAATTAGCAATTCAAAATTATCAATTAGCAATGCAAAATTGCAGCCCAATGACCAATGACCAGTGACCAATGACCAGTTAGGTGGTAGTCGCGACCGATGAATTTTGTGTTCACTTTATCCTTTTCAATTTTTGTGTTCTCCGTGTCCTTCGTGGGAGATAATTCTCGTGTATTTCGTGTTCTTCGTGGGCTAAGCAACCCGTAGGAGATTTTTATGAGGAAGTTCCTTATCATATTTCTTGTCCCCCTTGTGGTCCTTGCAAAAACGGATTACTCAAAGTATACTACTACAGGCAACATCTACCTCACGGTTACAAATTTTGGGATGTTGGGGACGGGTTTCAGAATGTGGGACCCTGCAACAGGAAAACCCCAGCCATCCTGTGAGTATCCTGCAGGGACAAAAACAGAGCATCTCTACAGGGCTGGACTCTGGGCGGGTGCAGTGTCCCCACAGGGCATTTGTGTCACTACGGGTGTGAATGATGCAACCACTGTGACACCGGGTTCAAATGAGGGATTTGAGTTTTACCCTACAAGGCACCCGGATGATGTTGTTATAGAGAAATCCAGCCTTATGACCTCACCATATTATTCGCTCGATGCCGTATCAGAACAAGATTTCTATGCTGTCTATTATGATACATCTTTTGTAGTAAACCATACGCCACTCGGGCTTGAAATATGTCAGGTCTCCTATGTATGGTCATATTCGTATATAGACGATGTGGTGATTGTGAGATTTACCATAAAGAATATTGGAGGTGTTGACCTTGAGAATGTTTATATTGGAATATATGCAGAACTCGTTTCGGGAAACAGAGATTTCTGGGGCGATGACTTCAATACCACGCCGTTCTTCGGGCATAAACGCCTTTTCTACGCCGATTCTCTTCATCTTGTGTATGAGAGAAATGATGGATATGATTATCTTGCAAAGGGTATATTTGGAATAGGATTGCTGGGTATTGAGAAGGACACAACCCATATAGACCTTGACAGCCTTACACTCTCATTTAATTGGTGGTCCTGGAGGGATATGCAAGGAACAGTAGGAGATTCCGTTAGGTACGGTATTATGTCAAATGGTCAGAGGGACCCTGATATGGACGATATATATGTAATGGAGAATGGTTATCCAAAACCCATACCTCTTCTCTCTGCAGGCCCTATTCCCTATCTTAATAGTCAGGATTCACTTACAGTGACATTTGCACTCTGCGGAGGAATGACAGAGGGTGAGTTGCACCAGAACTTCGGCTGGGCAAAGAAGGCGTACGAGGCAAATTATATTTTACCTGCTCCCCCACCATCTCCAAGACTTGTTGTAATACCTGATTCAAGGAAGGCTATTCTCTACTTTGATGCCTCTCCAGAGTTTGTGAGAGACCCGTCGCCTCCAAACTTGAGAGATTTTGAGGGATACAGGATATACAGAAGTGAGACAGGGTTGATTGAGCCGGATGAGTGGATGCTTCTGTATCAGTTTGACAAAACTCCGGAAGATACTATTGTTGATGTGGACCACTCTCAGGGTTTTAACACAGGTATGCCCGAAAAAGAGACAGATGGTGAATATGAAGGATGGTATAAGATTGTGGATTCGGGAGTAAAAAATGGGTTTAAATATTATTATACAGTAACTTCTTATGATGTAGGAAATCCTGACATAGGACTTCCGCCACTTGAATCATCATTGAGACAAAATATGGTAGAGATTATACCGGGCACACCACCTACATCCGAGCCAGATGAGGAGATTGGTGTTTATCCAAATCCATACAGGGTACGTTCCATGTGGGATACAGGTTCACCAAGGGGAAGGGTTATACGATTTAATAACCTGCCAGAACATGCCACAATATACATATATAATCTTGTGGGAGACCTTGTTAAGACGATAGAGCACGAGGGTTCAAAGACAGGTGAGGCAGGGGGTGAGGCGGTATGGGATCTCATTACTGATAGGGAGCAGGCTGTAGCTACGGGGCTTTACATATTTTGCGTCAAAGACCATAAAACAGGGAGAATGAAGAAAGGAAAGTTTCTCGTGGTTAAGTAATCAGGACGCAGATGAACGCCGATAAATATGAGAAATTCTAATCACGAAATCCTAAACTCTAAACAAATTCTGATTCTCCAATTTTACAAATTCCAAACAGTTTGAAATATTGGGATTTTGAATTTGGGATTTGTTTAGAATTTAGAAATTAGGATTTCGGATTTATGATATCTGCGTTCATCTGCGTCCTAAAAAATAATATCAATGAAGAAATTTTGTATCATATTCATATCCATCATAACCCTTATCGGGTGTGAGAAAGAACCTCCAACCGAGCCTGTTTTGAATATTCCACCCGAAACCCATATCTTTGTTGAGGGTCTAGTGGATACTGTACCAGCAAGACAGGTAATCCACTGGTGGGGGAATGACCCTGATGGATGGGTGGTTGGTTATTACTATAACTGGGATGAAGGAGATACTGTATTTACCACCCTTACCTGTGACACATTCGTGCTCAGGGCAGAGGATACGGTGAATTTTCACACGCTAACGGTGTGGGCAGAGGACAACGAAGGTGCAACAGACCCGACCCCAGCAGGACTCACCATACCAGTGAGAAACAGCCCGCCCACGGTTTATTTCAAAGATAAGAGTTTGCCAAAAGACACAACACTCCCGGTTGCCACATTCTATCTTGAGGCAGAGGATATAGATGGCAACGAAAGTGTAGCAGGCTTTTATTACAGGCTGGATACTGATATATCACGAAGTTTTATCCCTGCAGATATCCCCTATGTTACCCTGAGGGATATTACACCGGGTGAAAGAACCTTTTATGCCTGGGCAGTGGATGAATCAAATGCACTTTCCGATTCCATATCATATACCTGGTGGGTTGAGGGAATAGTATCGGATATTCTTCTCGTTGACGATGAACCCGGTGCTGGGGCGAGACCATTCTACAGAGATATAATAGAATCTATGGGCTTAACCTATAATCTATGGAGAGTTGAAGACGGTCTTCCTTATTCTCCCTTTGATGTGGATATTACTATAAATGAACTCGGATTTAACACAATTATCTGGTATACAGGAGATGATATATGCCATCTGTCCGATGCCCAGAAGCCGGTGGAGAGGTTTCTCGATGATGAAAAAACCCTTTTCCTTGTGAGTCCATCGGCCTTAAATAACCTCTATTTCAATGTAGCTATTCCGTCGGCATTCGTCTATAACTATCTCGGTGTTGATACTTCCACGCTTACCGAGGATTATATGGACATCGTACTTCCCCCTGGTTATGTCATATCCAGAGATACTTTGGTAACTGGCTATCCTGACAGTCTTATGATGTCTGTCCCCATCATATCAATGTTTGACGCCTTTGAGACAACCGAAGAAGCAGCAGCTCTATACAGATTACCGGAGACAGGACGGTGGGAGGGGAGACCCTGTGTGGCAGTGAGGCATCCCGCACATAATCCAAATTGTGTCTTCTT
>PEYP01000156.1 GCA_002774315.1 Candidatus Stahliibacteriota bacterium CG08_land_8_20_14_0_20_40_26 | reverse complement strand
TGCATCTTCCTTCCCTCAATCTTTGCATCCTTTTCTATACCTGTAGCAATAACCGTTACCTCCACGTCTTCATTCTTCTCACTTGATACTGCCGCTCCGAATATTATGTTGGCATCTCCACCAGCAGTATCCTTCACCAGAGAAACTGCATCCTCTACTTCATGTAATGTTAAGTCCTTACCTCCTTTTACATTCACAAGAATCCCGCGCGCGCCTCTTATATCCGAATCTTCAAGAAGTGGACAATTTATAGCCACATCCGCAGCGTGAATAGCCCTATCTTCACCTTTTGCCTTTCCAACACCCATTACTGCATTTCCTTGTTCGTTCATCACACTTTTCACATCGGCAAAATCGAGATTTATAAGCTCTGGCTCTGTTATCAATTCAGAGATACCCCTTGTAGCAAGCAGAAGTATATTATCCACTACCTTGAATGCCTCATCGAAGGTTATATTCCTTGGGGCAACCGAAAGCAATTTCTGATTCGGTATTACAATGACGGTAGATATTTTCTGTTTGAGTTCCCGTATACCTTCCAGTGCCTGTTGCATTCTTTTTCTGCCCTCAAATTCAAATGGTTTGGTCACTACCCCAACCACTAATGCATTCTCTTCTTTTGATATCTCAGCAATAATAGGAGAGGCACCGGTGCCTGTTCCTCCACCCATACCAGTGGCAAGGAATACCATATCTGCCCCTTTTATAGCACCTTTAATCTCATCTACACTCTCTTCCGCCGCCTTTTTACCGATCTCTGGGTTTCCACCCGAGCCAAGTCCACAGGTGAGTTTAGCGCCGAGTTGAATCTTTGTGGGGGCCTTGTTGAGCGAAAGAACCTGCATATCTGTGTTGCAGACGATGAATTCCACTCCCTTCATGCTGGCATCTATCATCCTGCTTACGGCGTTACCACCGCCTCCGCCAACTCCTATTACTTTTATTCTGCATGCTCTCGTTCCATCGTCTGGAAATAAAAATTTCATATTACCTCCCTGGTATAATATTGGTATTAAGCATTAGTCATTTGTCAATAGGCAATAGTCAATCGTCATTGGTCAATAGGTTATTGGGTCATTGAGTCTTAGGGTCATTGGGTCATTGGGTCATTGGGTCATTGGGTCATTGGGTCGTTGCTTTTTTGCACGGTTTGAAACCGTGCCTACAAAATTTCCTACACGAATTGAAATCCCCGCTCATACGGGTCGTATGACCCGTGACGGGGCAGGCATGCCTACTAACAAACTAACAAACTAACCAACTAACAAACTAACAAACTACTCCATGAGCCATCTCTTCATACGCTCAAAAATCTTTGTAAACAAGGAACCGTCTATACCGGGTCTTCCTATACCATCTCTTCCTCTATACTCGTGTCCATATAGAACAAGTCCTACACCTGTGGCGTGTATAGGGTCTTTCACCATATCGGCTATACCTCCAATATCGTTTGGTATGCCTACTCTGGTTGGAAGTCCGAAGATACTCTCTGCAAGTTCCTCTATCCCCTCCATTTTTGCTGTCCCGCCCGTTAATACAATACCTCCTGATATGAGGTCCATATAGTTACTCTTGCGAAGTTCCCTGTAGACAAGTGTAAATATCTCTTCCAATCTTGGTTGTATGATACTTGCGAGAATCTTACGTTTTATTTTTCTATTGGGTCTTCCTCCTATTCCAGGAACATCTATCATCTCTGTATCACTTACAAGGTTATTCTTTGCCACTCCATACTCTTTCTTAATCTCTTCGGCATAAATCCTTGGTGTTCTCAAACCCACCGCAATATCATTCGTTACATTTACCCCACCCAGTCCTATGACGAATGTACCTCTTATCGTATCATCGTAGAATAGCGCTGCATCAGTTGTCCCACCTCCTACATCAATGAGTGCTACCCCGAGTTCCTTCTCCTCAGGGTCCACAACGGCATAACTCGATGCTATCGGCTGGAGAACAAGGTCCCTTACCTGAACACCAGCTTTTTCAACGGATCTATATATATTCTGAGCAGATGTTACTGCACCTGTTACTATATGAACATCTGCCTCAAGCCGCACTCCTGACATGCCTGCTGGGTCCTTTATCCCTGGCTGGTCATCAACAATAAAACCCTGGGGTATCGCATGTATTATCTCCCTGTCCATTGGAATGGAGACCGCCTTTGCTTGTTCTATTACTCTGTCGATATCCATCTTGCTGATCTCCTTCGTGGGTTTTGATATCGCTATTACCCCCCTCGATGTCTGACTTCTTATGTGGTCTCCGGCAATGCCTGTGTATACCTGCGTGAGTTTTATACCGGCTACTTTTTCTGCCTCATTGATTGCATGTCTAACTGACTCTGTTGTCTTTTCAAGGTTTACTACCATTCCCCTCCGTAGACCGCTTGAAGGAGTGACTCCTATACCTATTATTTCTATACTATCTTTTTCTGAAACATTCGCGATAATGCAGGCAACCTTTGTTGTACCAAGGTCGAGCCCTGCAATTATTTCATTCTTCATAACTCCCCCTGATATGATTGACGATTGTAGATTTTAGATTGCAGATTACAGATTTTTAGAATAACCAACGACAATTGACGCCTTACGCCTTACGATCTACTATCTCTATCTCCAGTTCCAGCTTAATGCCAAACATCTCAAATACCCTTTGTCTGGCGAGTTCTATAAGCGAGAAAACATCTGCAAAAGTTGCATTGCCATGGTTTACTATGAAATTTGCATGTTTTTCAGATATACCCGCCCCACCGATCCTCTTTCCCTTCAATCCTGCAGATTCTATGAGCCTACCAGCATAATCGCCGAGGGGATTTTTGAAGATACAACCCGCTGTCTTTTTGTCTATCGGTTGATGTTCGTGTCGCCATTTTTTCACTTCCAATAATCTCTCTTTGGTATTGCCTTTTTTAAGTTCCAGAAGGGCCTCTTTTACAACACTAAACCTTATGCCCTTTCTATATGAGAACTCAATGTCGCTTTTTGTATACGAAGCAGTAGTATTATCAGCATATTTTATAACCTTCATCTCTTTCACAAGATCGAGAAATGAGGCACCAAACGCACCTGCATTTGTATA
>PEYP01000013.1 GCA_002774315.1 Candidatus Stahliibacteriota bacterium CG08_land_8_20_14_0_20_40_26 | reverse complement strand
TAATTTTATCTCTGTGTCCTCCCTGCCTGACGGTAGGCAGGTGTGGTTTCTTTCATATCCTTTCATATTATTTTTGACAGTACCTAATATTCGGTATACCTGATTATTCACCCCATTAGATATGAAATATGGTCCTTCTCCAATTTAGTGGGTAGAATACCTGTCTGCCGATAGGTAGATAGAGACAAACTCCCTTGAATTCTTACTCTTTGAATATTTGTATATAAAACCCTCCACTTATAGCATTTGCCTGTCTACCCTGCCTACCGGCAGGCAGGCGACAGGTAGATAGGCACAGATTCAATCTGAAGATACGATTTGAAATCCTGACTGCCGTCGGGCAGGCGTGCCTACATTTTTGAAAGCCATTTCCGAAAAAGCCCTATTGTTAAGCCTGTACAAGTTTACGATTACACAGATTAAAAGTTAGACAGGAATAGCGTTTTCTCCTTCAATTCCTGTGAAATCATATCCGTTAGCTAAGGGAATATTGCAGATCCACTTTTTATTATACTTTAAATTTTGTAATTTGTCAAGTTTTTTAAAAGAGAGCTCTGAAAAACTACTTTTGAGCTCTCTTGATTACACAGATTTTTAACTGATTACGCAGATGTAGTAGATTTTGTAAGGTTTTTAATTTGTGTGCATTCGATTGACCTGCCCCGCCAGAGGCGGGGTGAATGTAATTCGTGGTGTCTTTTTCCTTGACATTTAAGGATTTTTATAGTATAATTTTATCTAACTTAATACCGCCAGACCTCAAATGAAGATTATATCTACTCCTATTAGTCGAAGAACAGTTTTAAAGGAATGTAGCCATTATTTCAGGAAACTGATAAAGGCTGTTGTAGATATAAAAAAACAGATAATAGCTATTGATGCCGAGTTACATGCAGACCTTGAAGCATTATTATTGGAGAAAGGCTCTAAACAGGAAGATCTCTGGGGAATTAATCTTTATTTAGAAAAAGAAAAAGATGAACAAATAGAATATACTGCTCTCATCAATATCCGCCCGTCTCTCAATAACAAATGGATGGAGGTTGAAGACCCCCGAATCCGTGAGAAAATAAAAGATATAGTAAACAGATTAATAATAAATGACAAATAATGCGTGGATTATCGGCATCAGGAGATGCCTCCCACAAATAAATCGGTTTTTCCCCCACTAAGGACACGAAAAGCACGAAATTTTTTTCGCCCACTAAGGACACGAAGATCACGGAATCTTTTATTTATTCTTAAACTGATTTTATCTATATTTAGTGTATTTCGTGTACTTTGTGGGCTGTCTTCTCCCACGAAAAGCACGAAGATTCTTATTTATTCTCAAACTGATTTTATCTAATTTCAGTGAACTTCGTGGGCTATTTTTTTAGTGTACTTCGTGTACTTAGTGGGCTGTTTTTCTCCCCTGCCTACCGGCAGGCAGGTTGGAAATTAAGATTTGTTTAAAGTTTTAGATTTTATAATATTGGAATTTTCGGATGCACAGCATTCTTCAGATTGATATAAGCCGGTGTAATATGTATAAGTTAAAACTACATAAAAATCTGAATAGAAAAAAATGGCAGACTTTTAACAGATACCAACAGATTTTAATGGTTGCCAATGAGTTAAATAGAGCCAAGAATTGGATTATAAAAGGTGATTTAGAGGAGACAAACAATTGTTATGAGAGGGCATTTGAGCTTCTGGATTTAACCATAAGTGTAGTCACAAGAAGAAGCTTATTGAAAGAGCTTTTGAGATTTAGAGAAATGTTAGCTACACAATATATAAGCAAGGAAAAGGATAACTTACTAAATCAGAAACTATTTGATGTCTTATTATCCTTGAACAAAGATGGTTATAATTTGTACTTTTCCTAAAACCGCACAGGATTCCCCGGAACCGGGGAATCGATATAAGAAAGCAGGGTAGGTCCCTGCTATTTTTTACCGTGGACGAGTCTGCGTACTTATAAGGCTGTCCTGTTGGCCACCGGAGAAAACGCATATGCCGGGAGTCGGACTCGAACCGACACGACCCCAAAAGGTCAGTGGATTTTAAGTCCACTGTGTCTACCTATTCCACCATCCCGGCGTCGGATTTGTTTCCCACGGAGGACACGGAGTGCACGGAAATTATTTTTTCTATTTCTTTTTTAGTGTATTCCGTGTGTTTCGTGGGTATTTCTTGTGTATTTTGGTTTCTCTTAATATATTATAACACAAAAATCAAGATTTTGCAAGTAATTTTTTTGTTGCAACTTTTTCCTTGACAGGGAGAAAAAGTTGTGATATAATTGAAATATTGGGATAATTGTGAACGTAGGGCAAGGCTTCCTGACTGCCCTGCCTACCGGCAGGCAGGCGTCAGGTCTACCTATCGGTAGATAGGCAAGTCAGCCTTGCGATAGAGCAAACCATGGGATATAGCAAACCTAAAGGTTTGCCCTACATTAACAAAGCAAACCTAAAGGTTTGCCCTACATTATGAGCTCTATGGAAAAGTATGTAGTCATAATAGGCGGAGTCATCTCGGGCGTCGGCAAAGGAGTTGCTGCTGCGTCCATAGGTAAGATACTCAAAGAGTGTGGATATTCCGTTACCGCTATAAAAATAGACCCTTATATAAACTATGATGCAGGCACGCTCCGACCCACAGAACACGGAGAGGTGTGGGTTACATACGATGGAGGAGAGATAGATCAGGACCTTGGAAATTATGAGAGATTTTTAGAAATTCCGATTCCCAGGAGAAACAATATCACAACAGGACAGATTTACAGCTCCATAATAGAAAGGGAGAGAAGGGGCAAGTATCTTGGAGAAACCGTCCAGTTTATCCCTCATGTGCCTGATGAAATAAAGAAAAGAATAAGAGAAGCAGGAAAGGGATATGATATATCTATAATAGAAATAGGAGGGACAGTTGGCGATTATGAGAATATCCCATTTTTGTTTGCAGTGAAGGGTATGGAGAGAGAATTGGGCAAAGAGAATGTATGCTATGTTCTGATTACATTTCTGCCTGTACCCGATCATATTGGTGAAATGAAGACAAAACCAACACAACAGGCGATAAAGCTGCTTCAAGAGAATGGCATAATCCCCGATATAATTCTGTGTAGAGGTCATAAACCTCTTGATATGATAAGAAAGAAAAAGATAGAGACATACGCAAACATAAAAAGTGAATATGTCATATCAGCCCCCGATATTCAGGTTCTCTATGAGGTGCCCCTTAACTTTGAAAAGGAGAAACTGGGTGACAAACTGCTTGAAAAACTCGAACTACCTTCCCGAAAGATGCCGGACTGGAAAGAATGGCGAAAACTTGTTACAAGAATAAAAAAGCCAAAAGGGAAGGTAAGGATTGGTATTATTGGGAAATACCTCAAAATAGGGGATTACAGTCTGAAAGACTCTTATATTTCAATAAATGAGGCACTAATTCATGCTGGTGCAAGGCTTGCCACAGAGGTAGATATTGAATGGCTTAACTCTGACTCTATAATTTCCAAACAGCTTTCAAGACTCGATGGTATACTGGTCCCTGGGGGGTTTGGTGAAAAGGGAATAGACGGAAAGATAGTGGCAATCAGATATGCGAGAGAGCATGATATACCATTTTTAGGCCTCTGTCTCGGGATGCAACTTTCAGTTGTAGAGTATGCAAGAAATGTCCTTAGTATGGATGCAGATTCGACGGAATTCAATCCTCATACCAAAATTCCTGTGGTTGATATACTTCCCTATCAAAGAGAATTATTGAAAGAAGATAGATACGGTGGAACAATGAGGCTCGGGGCTTACGCCGCTTATATAAAAGAGGGGTCTTTAGTGCATAAATTGTACGAAAGAAGATTTAAGAGGGATATGGCAATTTCACTTGAACCAGAGAGAAGGGGAAAGGTCATACCGGATACAAAGTATATTGTGGAGAAACACAGGCACCGTTATGAGATCTCTCCTGATTTTGTACCTACATTAGAAAAAGGAGGAATGCTATTCTCTGGATTTCACCAGCCTCTTAACGGTCCTCGTCTCATGGAGTTTGTAGAACTGTCAGATAATAAATTTTTTGTAGCAACACAGGCTCACCCTGAGTTTACCTCAAGTCTTACCTTTCCAGCACCACTCTTCGTGGGTTTTATTGAGGCAATGGGCATTGGTCATTAGTCATTGGTCATTGGGTAATTAGGTAATTAAGTTATTGAGTTTTAAATTATTATGTTATTGACGCAATGACACAACGATGTCTCGACTACAATCTGGAACCTAAAATCTACAATCTCCAATCTTAAATCTGTAATTTTCAATTTTCGATTGCTACCCTCCAACTACCCTCCTTTGCTATTTTCTATTTATTACCCCGAAGAAATAATATATATTTACGTAAAACGCGTCTAGATAAGGGTTAAGTTGACATCACGCAATTTATTTACCAATATACACTAATGTACTCTCCATCAAGAAATAGTATCTTAATTATCTGTAACCTCGAGTTTAATAAGGAGTTAGTGAAAAAATTTTTTTTTATTTTTTTCTTGACAAAATACAATTTTTGATGTAAATTATATATAAGTGGTGAAAAGTGGTGAAAAGTGGTGATTATGTTTAATGGATTTGAGAGACATAACATAGAAGAGAAGGGTAGGCTTGCTGTTCCTGCGAAGTTCAGGAAGGGTATTGAGGATAGTATGGTCATGATAACAAGGGGATACGACGGCTGTCTTGCAATATATACACTGCAAGAATGGCGCCGTTTTGAAAAGAGATTATCAAGACTTACTATGGCGGATTCGAGAGCAAGAAGGATAGTAAGATGGTTTTCTAGCAGTGCAGAGGTCTTAAAACTGGATAGGCAAGGAAGAATAAATATACCACAACATCTCCTTGATTTTGCAGGTGTCAAAAAGGAGGTAGTTATAACTGGTATTTTGAATCATCTTGAAGTATGGAGTGTTGAAAATTACGAAAAACAGAACCTTAGTGGTGATCCTTCTGAAATTGAGGGAATAGAAGGAATGGAGGTGTTATAAGAGCAGCAGGAGAAAAGCCTGCAAGATTAATGTTTCATATACCAGTGTTAGTTGATGAAGTGCTCTCGTTTGTTAAAAACGGGATATGGGTGGATACTACACTGGGAACAGGTGGACATACAGAGGCTATATTAACGAGATTTGATAAGGTGTTTGTATATGGCATCGACAGAGATATAGAGAGTCTTGAGATCGCTAAAACGAGACTTGAAAGGTTTAAAGGGAGCGTTAAGTTCATCTGTAGCGACTTCCGCAACCTGAAGGCACTAATACCGGAGCCCGTTTGTGGAGTGCTCTTTGACATTGGATTATCTTCTTTCCAGTTGGATGATGCAGAAAGGGGTTTTTCGTACAGACTGGAAGGTCCTCTTGATATGCGAGTAAATAGAACAAACGGACTGCCTTTAGAGAGACAGCTCAGACATCTCACAAGGGCTCATATAGAGAATATCCTGAGGGATTATGGTGAGGAAAGACGGGCGAGGGAGATAGCAAGGAAGATATATAGTTTGCGGGATAAGATAAAGACAACTGGTGACCTTAGAGGTCTCGTAGGGAAAGATCCAAGGTCTCTTTCAAGAGTTTTTCAGGCATTCAGGATATTTGTAAACGATGAACTTGAAAATCTAAAAGAAGGTCTGCACTCTACCCTCTCAATACTTAAAGAAGGTGGAAGAATCATTGTTATATCTTACCACTCCCTTGAAGATAGGATTGTCAAGCAGTTCTTTAAAGAGAATAGCCATCTGGTAGTATTGACAAAGAAACCGATAAGACCGTCTGAGGTGGAGATCGCCTCAAATCCAAGGGCGAGGAGCGCAAAAATGAGGGTGGCGGAAGCAATTGACAATTGACAATTCAAGATTGTAGTATTTTTCACCACAAAGGCACAAAGGCACTAAGATTACAGATTCAGATTTTAGATTGTAGATTATGGGCGAATAGCAATTCGCCCCTACGACGCAAAGACCCAATGACCCTATTGACTTAATGACCTAATTACCTAATAACCAATTACAAATGACGAATGACCGATAACTGATAACTGAAAGTTATGCGTGCTCCTGTCTATGTGCTTGTAATAGTGGGAATATTTGTGCTCTCATTCCTGTATCTCTACCAACATTCTGTGACTTTACAACTAATGCTCACACTGAATGAGAAGCAACGGGAACTCTCTCGTGTAGAAGAAGAGGTTGAAAGGTTACGAGCCAGCACTTCGCAACTACTTTCTTATCCAAGAATAAAGCGTATCGCATCTGAATGGGGATTCAGGTATCCTCATGTAAATGATATAGTGATTATTCAAGAGACAGATTCGCTGATGATGGATAGGCAATAGTCTGGCAAAGGCGTAGCTGAAGCTACGCTACTACATTTATGAATATCCGCCGTTTATTATGTGTAGTCTACTGCTTCTTTTTGGCAGAGGCATTTCTGTTTGGCAGGGTTGTTTGGCTTCAAACGGCAAAGTGGAGGGAGTATAAAGACAGGGTAGAAGATCAGGCGACCTGTAAGATTACATTAAGACCAAGAAAGGGGAGGATATACGACCGTAACTTTGGACTACTTGCAACAAGTATAAAGACACATTCCCTGTATACTATGCCCGGGCAACTTAAAGACTCTGATCAGACTGCGAGATCTTTAGCAGAAAAGGGAATAGGCTCATACGCAGAAAACAAGAGAAAGTTTTCAAAACACCCTGATTTTGTCTGGATTAAAAGGCACATAACTACAGAAAACAAGATAGCGATAGAAGGAGTTTATCAATGCGAGGATGTAAAAAGGGTCTATCCACTTGATATAGCCTCCTCTCTTATAGGAGTGACCGACCCGTATGGCAAAGGACTATCGGGAATTGAATATAAATTTGACAGAATTTTAGAGGGAGAACCCTGCACTGTGACTATGGGGAAGACACCGGGTGGTGTATTGTATCCTTATCCCTCTTATGGTATAAAACGACCAAAGAGAGGCTGTAATATAATACTCACAATAGATGCTGTAACTCAGGCGATAATAGAGGAGGAATTAAAAAAGACAGTAGAAAGATTTGATGCAAAGGATGGAATGGCAATTGTTATGAACTCGAAAACTGGTGAGATACTTGGTATGGCGTCAGTTAGGGGGTATGGGAATGTAGTTGTAGAGAATCAGTATGAACCGGGCTCGACATTTAAGGTGATTACGCTTGCCTGTGTGCTTGAGGACAGTATTGCTTCATTTGACACAATTGTTGAGGATGGAAGTGGAAGGTGTGTTGTGATGAATAAGGTAATAAAGGATGAGAAACCGCACGGACCACTGACACTCAGAGAGGCAGTTGCGAGAAGCTCAAATGTTGGTTTTATAAACCTTGCGCGTACGGTGGGCAGAGAGAAGCTATATAAGAAGGCAATTTTGTTTGGATTTGGGCAAAAAACTGGTATAGAACTACCTGGAGAGGCATCAGGAAATGTTTATCCCTCTTCTGAATGGACGCCTCTTAGACTTGCAAATATTGCATTTGGACAGGGGATATCGTGTACATTTCTACAACTCTCAATGGCATTTGGATGTATTGCAAACGGTGGCATATTACTCAAGCCACATATAGTTAAGGAGATAGTGGATGGCGACGGAAATGTGGTGTATACAGCGAAGCCGGAAGTCGTAAGGAGGGTTATTGACGAATCTACTACCAGAGATATTGTCGATCTTCTCATAGGCGTAGTCAGAGACGGAACCGGTATACTCACAAAAGTAGAAGGAGTTGACATTGCAGGGAAGACAGGAACATCGCAGAAGTTCAAGAATGGAGAATATACAGAAGCCTATATGTCAAGTTTTATTGGGTTTTTTCCTGCAGATGACCCCTTATTTCTGGTTGGTGTATTGATAGATGAACCAAAAGATTTACATTTTGGAAGTTTGGTAGCTGCTCCTTTGTTCAAAGAGATCGTTATAAGGATTGTCTCTTCAGAGCTGATTGCCAGAAACTAATAAGAAGGAGAAAGGGAGAAACGGAGAGTAAGCAGTAAGCACTAAGCAGTATGCAGTATTAAGAGAGATGGAATGGGAGAAACGGTGAATTGGGGAAAGGGAGCGAGAGTGGGGATTGATTGACTATTGACGAATAGGGACAAGTAAAAAGGAAAATGAAATGCTTTTAAAACAACTCATACCGGACAATATATCTTTTAACTCCTGTCTTGCAAACATAGATATTAAGGGACTTGCATATGACTCACGCGATGTAAAGCCAGGATATATATTCTTTGCAAGAAAGGGTGAGAGGATAAACTCGCATTGTTTTATAGAAGATGCATATAAAAGAGGAGCAGTTCTATTCGTATTGACTGAGGATATTGACATTCCGTACCCGAGAATCGTTGTATCGGATTCAAGAAAACTACTAGCTATTATATCACACAGGTTCTACAGCGAGCCCTCAAAGAAAATGAAGGTAATAGGAATCACAGGAACAAATGGAAAAAGCACTGTAACAATTTTCCTACATTCAATCTATGAGGCTTGTGGCAATCCTTGTGGACTTATAGGAACGATTGTCAATAAAATATCCACTTCTCTATTACCAGCAGAAAGGACTACACCTGAATCGCTGGATATTTCAAGGTTAATGCACCAGATGATAGGAAAGGGTGTCGAGACTGTGGTTATGGAGGTATCCTCTCATGGCATAGCCCAGAGTCGCATAGAAGGAGTAGATTTTGATATTGCAGGGCTTACATGTATTGGGAGAGACCATCTTGATTTCCATCGCACATTTGAGGCGTATGTTGAAACAAAGGTATCCCTTTTTAGAATTTTGAAAGAGAATGCCATTGCCGTACTCCCACAAGGGGATTATTTCGATCTTTTTAAGTTCAATACAAAGGCAAAGGTCATAAGTTACGGATACACGGATGGATTAAATTATCGTGGAAACATAATCTCTATGGGACTGAACGGGATGGAATTGCAAATAGACACCCCATATGGCAGGGAAAAGATTCATTCAAGGTTGACGGGAAGACATAATGTATCCAATATACTCATTGCGTATGCCATAGCAAGAGAGGATGGTCTTTCTCCATCGGGTATAATCGAGGGTATTGAAAGCGTTGATGCAATCCCTGGTAGATTTGAGCGTATTGGAAATGTTATTGTGGATTTTGCACATACACCAGATGCAATGATGGCTATGTTACAATCTGCAAGAGAATTTACAAAAGGCAATATAATAACGGTATTTGGATGTGGTGGTGACAGGGATAAGGGGAAAAGGCCCCTAATGGGAGGAATTGCGACTAAACTTTCAGACTATGTATTTATAACATCTGACAATCCAAGAACCGAAGACCCACTCTCTATCATAAAGGAGATAGAAGATGGAATAAAGATAAAAAATTATGAGGTTGTCCCCGATAGAAAAGAGGCAATTGAGAAGGCAGTCAATATGGCAGACAAGGATGACATTGTGCTCATACTGGGTAAGGGACACGAGACATACCAGATTATCGGCGATGAGAAGATACCATTTGATGATAGGGAGGTGGTGAGGGAGGCGATGGGGCGAGCGTAAGGCGTAAGCAGTAAGAAGTAAGCAGTAGGCAGTAAGCAGTAGGGAGTAAGGCGTAGGACGTCAGATGATAAATTGTCAATTTTCAATCGTCAATTGTCAATTGAGAGATGCAACTCACGAAGAATGAACTTGTAAAGGCAATAGATGGCAAGGCTATAAGAATACCCGAGAATGATTTTGAAATCGGCGGTATCTCTATAGACTCCAGAACCATCAAGCCAAAAGAGGTCTTTTTCGCCATCAAGGGGGAGAGATATGATGGGCATGACTTTCTGAACGAGGTTCATGAAAAAGGAGGACTATTTTCTGTAGTTGAAAGGGATATAGGAAGAAATGCGGTGTTGGTGAAAGACACCAGAATAGCGCTATCCCAGCTTGCTTCGTTTTATAGAAATAAATTCACTCCTCTTACTGTCGCTATAACGGGTTCAAACGGCAAGACGACAACGAAACGACTTACATCTCTTGTGCTTGAAAGGAAATTTAATGTTCTCGTATCTCCGCGTAGTTATAATAATGATATAGGTATTCCACTCACTATATTTAAGTTGCGGAGTGAGTGTGAAATTCTCCTTCTTGAATTCGGCATGAATTACAGAGGTGAGATAAGGCATCTGTCGGAGGTTGCACAACCAAAGATTGGGGTTATCACGAACATTGCACCGGTCCATATTGGTAATATTGGTTCCCTTGAAGAGATTCTCACTGAAAAACTTGAAGCAACATCTTTCTGTCATACAGTTTTTATAAATGCAGATGACAATATGCTAATGAAGGCGATAGAGGACCTTAAGAGAAGGAAACGGGTTATCACATTCGGTATAAAGAAGGGTGATGTAAAGGCGAGAGATATAACTCTTACTGTGGACGGCTCTATATTCAAGGTGGACGAAACCGAATTTTTTCTATCCCTCATAGGAAGATATAATGTATATAATGCACTTGTCTCCATAGCAATAGGTGACGAGCTGGGAATAGACAGGAAAGAGATCGCTACTGCACTCCAGAAGGCAGTCCCGGAAGAGGGAAGAGACAGGAGAATTCGTATTGGAGATATTCTTATAATAGATTCCACATACAACTCAAATCCTGTGTCACTTCTTTCAGTGCTTGAAACTTTAAAGCTCCTCAAGGGTAGAAAAATAGCGGTTCTGGGTGATATGCTTGAGCTGGGAGAAGAGGCAGTACGGTTTCACAAAGAAATTGGGAAAAGATTGAATGAATTTGATATACGGGCACTCTTTACTTACGGTGAGCTTGCGCAAGTGTTTGCAAAGGAGACAAATCTTCCCTCTGTCTCATCGTATAATGACGTATCAAATCTTGTAAGTAGCCTTAAATGTTTCGTTAAAGCTGGAGATGTCATTCTCATTAAAGGGTCGAGGAAAATGAAGATGGAGAGAGTGGTGGAGGGGCTGGGCGTAGGGCGTA
>PEYP01000100.1 GCA_002774315.1 Candidatus Stahliibacteriota bacterium CG08_land_8_20_14_0_20_40_26 | reverse complement strand
CTCTGCAAGTTATATCTTCACTCTTTTCACTATTACTCTCCTCTTTATCGTTCTCTCAATACCTGAACTGACAAGAATAAATCCTGACAGGGCAATATACCATATATCAACTACCTACTTTGGCATCATATATACAGGCTGGCTCTTCAGCCATCTAATCCTCCTGAGGGAGATTCCTATTCACATCGCTGGAGATTATGGTGTGGGGTTATCATATGTAATGTTGCCATTTGCAATAGCATGGACAGGTGATATAACTGCATTCTTTGTGGGAAGTAGGTTTGGAAGACATAAGATGTTGAAAAGGGTAAGCCCTGCAAAATCCTGGGAGGGAGCAATCTGTGGTGGTCTGGCCGCTACCGGCGCATTGTTTACTATGCGTGCGTTATATGCACCATATCTATCAGTGGCAGATACGATTATTCTCGGTGTTCTTGGTTATACTGTTGCCGTTGTGGGAGATCTGGTTGAGTCCCTGTTAAAGAGGGATGCAAATCTGAAGGATGTCTCAACTTCAATCCCAGGGCATGGGGGAGTTCTGGACAGGTTTGATTCCCTTCTCTTTACTGCTCCTATGGTATATTATTACCTGAGATTCTTTGTGGTATAATCCTAAAACTTTTTGATAATATGCATAAAGTCGCCATACTCGGCTCCACGGGTTCCATAGGCACACTTACTCTCGAGGTTTTATCTCACCTTGGACAGGATTACAAGGTAGTTGCACTCTCAACACACAGGAATGTAAAACTCCTGCAGAAGCAGATAGAGGAATATAGTCCTGAGGTTGTCTGTATTACTGACGAACCGTCTGCTCGCTCACTCCATATTAGAGGGGCAAAATTACTTACTGGTAGAGAAGGACTTGTAGAAATTGCAAAAGGAGAGGCTGATATAGTAGTAAATGCACTCGTAGGCGCTGAGGGCATATATCCTACACTCTCTGCGTTACAGGGCAAGAAACGGGTATGTATCGCAAATAAAGAAACTCTTGTATCATTTGGTGAAATTGTAATGAATACTGCCAGAAAATATGGCGGTGAGATAGTTCCTATAGATTCTGAACACTCTGCGATACACCAATGTATGTGGATGGGCAGAGATGAAGTTGTTGAGATCATTCTTACCGCATCCGGTGGGCCATTCAGGGTATCTGGTATAAAAAAATATATAACACCAGAGGAGACACTTGCACATCCTGTGTGGAAGATGGGGAAGAAGGTAACAGTAGATTCTGCTACACTTATGAATAAAGGACTGGAGGTGATAGAGGCAGTGAGGCTCTTCAGTGTGCCCCCTGAAAGTATTAGTGTTCTTATACATCCCCAATCAATAATACATTCTCTGGTAAGGTTCCGTGATGGTGCAATTTTGGCACAACTTTCACTGCCTGATATGAGGCTTCCAATCCAGTATGCACTTACTTATCCTAAAAGGACTCCTTCTCTTGTTAAACCCCTAGATCTGGCAAAAGTACATCTGCTTGAATTTGAACCCCCTGACAAAGAAAAATTTCCCTGCCTTTCACTCGCATACAAGGCTGTATCTATTGCAGGGACAATGCCAGCCGTTTTATCTGCATCGGATGAGGTGTGTGTGCGTTCGTTTCTGAAGAGAAAAATAACCCTTCCTGATATTCCAGAAATAATACAGAAGGTAATGAATAAACACCGAGCTATAGAAAATCCAGTTCTTCAGGAGATAGAGGAAGCTGATAAGTGGGCAAGAAGAGAAACATCAGAACTTGTTAGACTGTTGAACTTATAGATGATATAGATAAGACATAATGGGCATCTCATTAAATATTATAGGTGCTGTAATAGCACTTTCCATACTTATCATATCGCACGAACTTGGACATTTCCTGGTTGCAAAGCGTTCAGGAATTGGAGTGCCAGAGTTCTCACTTGGATTTGGGCCCAGACTTTTTGGCTGGGAAAGTGGGGAAACGAAATACAGTGTGAGGCTTATACTCTTTGGGGGTTATGTCAAGATGGCGGGTGAAGAGCCAGCAACTGCAACGGGCAGTGAGATGGAATTTTTATCAAAACCACCCGGAATAAAGGCAAGGGTTGTATTCTCTGGCCCTCTATTTAATCTTATTCTTGCTGTGGTATTTTACTCCTGCATCAATCTCTTTCTTGGAATAGGTACAATAGATACAACAATAGTACAAACTGCACTAAAAACTACAGGACTAAAAAAATATGACAAGATACTATCCATAAATGGCGTTTCTGTATTTGACTGGTGGGAGATAGAGAGAAGAGTGGATAGAAATAGCGACAATGTACTGATGCTCCTCAGAAATGATGACACACTTACTCTCGCCCTTCCGGCTGCGTATATTGATAGTATTACCCCTCTCATCTCATCCCTATTGGGTGATGTTGAAAGGAATAGTCCTGCGTATAATGCGGGACTTAAAAGAGAGGACAGGGTAATTCAGATTGATAACACAGAAATTAATGAGTGGGAAACTATGGTGGACATCATCCGGAGAAGCCCGGGGGATACCTTAGAGATTGTAGTTCTGCGGGGAGAAGATACACTGACAACCACTGTAATTCCGGAGGAAAAAGAGACGATCGTTGATAACAAGGTAAAGAAGGTCGGGATGATAGGAGTCGCAGTACATACGACGAGAAAGAGATTAGGATTATATTCGTTCTATCAAGGTCTCAAGGATACGGGGCTGACAATATGGCTTACTGCTTCATTTCTTAAACAGCTTGTTAGAAGAGAAATGTCTCCAAGGCACCTTGGGGGTCCGTTAGCAATTATGCAATTTGCAGGACAATCTCTATCCTGGGGACTTGCATCTTTCCTTTCATTCATAGCATTTCTCTCCTGTCAACTCGGAATTCTGAATCTTATCCCATTTCCACCACTTGATGGTGGTCACCTTCTCATCATTCTTATAGAGAAGATAAGTCGGAGGCGTCCATCAGAGAGGATTTCCTCCATTATACAGATGATAGGTTTTACACTTATAATGTTCCTTATGCTATATGTAACGATGAACGATATTATAAGAATTTTCAAGCGATAATCTACCCGCCCATTTTCTTTCTAAATACCTTCCTTTTTCTGTCTGATTTTTTTCTCACACCCTCGTACACCGGCACTGAATAGATTCTTAATTCCAACCCTTTTTTAAGGAACTCTAACTCATTTTTGCGCTCCAGAAAGACTACACTATCAGGATTTACGAGTCTTATCTTCTCTTTCTTGAAATCCATATTTTTAGTGTATCCAGAGGTGTCAACGATGAGTAAATCAACCTGTGGGATTCTTTCCATCATCCGTTCTATCCCTTGTAGTATTCTCTCCTCGCATCCATTTGGAGACAGGCTGAAGATTGAATACGCCACCAGAGGGGTTATCTGCTCAAGACGCCTTATCTTTCTACAAGCTATACCGAAGCCAAGTGTGCCGGGTTTTCCTATATGTGATTGTCCCGGATCGAGGTCCAATACCCCAACTTCCATACCTTTATCTATTCCGATATTCACAAGTTGCCTTGCAAGTTCTGTCTTGCCTGTATCCTTCTCACCCAATATCATAATCCTGCCCCTTCTCACCATAGCTTCTCTTACTGGAGACCACCTCTTACGCACTATATCAGGGAATTTATGCCATTCTGGTATAAATTTTCGTGTTTTATCATCTCCAGGATAGCCAGAACCAAAGTCACCATATCTCTCCTGTAACTTTTTAATTATCCTATCTCTCTCAACCTTTGCAAGTATAGACGCTGCACTTACACAGGGATATATATCATCTGCATGGTTCTCTGCCGTAATTGCTGTTTCCTTTCGGGCAATCTCTCTAAGCTTCTTAATGTATTTATCTATTCCACTGCCCGCTACTGGCGCATCCAGAAAGACCCTGTCTGCATCTGCTTCATTTATTATAGAGGCGGTAGATTCTATCTCAAGCGTATTAAGATTCTTTCTATCTATAAGTGAAACGGGAATTTCAACAATCCAATACCGCTCTACATTCTTCTTTATTCTCATTTCAAGTGATTCTCGCCTGTTTGATGTTAATCTCTTTGAGTCTCGGATACCCATTTTTGTAAGTGCCTCATCCATTTTTTCGTCATACAGGACACCCGCCATAATCATTGGACCTATAGCAGGTCCTCTTCCAGCCTCATCTATTCCGAGAATTCTCATAATAGTAACCCTGCAATATTCCTTCACAATCTATCTATAATCATCTTTTCTCTTGGCAACGCATCAGGTCCAAATTCATAAGATGAGAAAATGGCATCTTTGACATTCTGGATATAATGTGCAAAATTACCCTGTAGTTCAGAGTTATGTTCAATGTCCCTCTTCCAGAATATCGTAGCAAGAGGGTCTCCTTTATCTACCAAGTCCCCCACCTTTTTATGGAATATAATCCCAGGAGACACCTTCTCGATATCCACGGCGATTTTTCCTATTCTCTCAGTATCCATTCCAACTACAAAGGCACCCTTATCCGCTACTACCTCCTCTCTCAAGCAATCTTCTATCAGTTTTTTAGGAGTATCAAGATATGAAACATCGCCCCCCTGGAATCTTGTAAACTCCCTGAATTTTTTGAATGCGCTTCCATCCCTTATTTTCTCTGTAAGATAAATCTCTTTAAATCCTGCAAGGTCGATTATAGCCTCTGATAATGCAAGGGTTACCTCCATCAAATCAAGAGGGTATTCTTTCCCCTTCAATATCTTCAGGGTCTCATATATCTCAACCTCGGTGCCAACTGCATTTCCAAGAGGCGCATTCATATTGGTTATAAATGCCTTTATCTTTATTCCCATCTCTTTAGCAACCTTCGTTATCGATTCCGCAAGTGCCCTTGCATTCTCTATCGTCTTCATAAATGCACCCTTGCCCACTTTTACATCCAGGACAAGTCCGGTGATATCCTCTGAAAGTTTCTTTGACAGTATGCTTGAAGTTATAAGAGAAATTGATTCCACGGTTCCCGTTTCATCTCTAAGGTGATAGATTTTCCTGTCAACAGGGGCTATCTTCTCTGTCTGCCCAGCAATCACCATCCCAATATCTTTTACTCCCTTTTCTATCTCCTCTATTGAAAGATAGACCTTCATACCAGGTATGGATTCGAGTTTGTTTAGGGTTCCCCCTGTATAGCCGAGGGACCTTCCCGATAGCATAGGGATTGCGATACCACAGGATGCTACCAGTGGTGCAAGAATAAGTGAAACCTTATCACCAACACCACCGGTAGAGTGTTTATCAAATCTTGGTCTTGATATGGGAAGATTGAGTCTTTCGCCACTCTCTATCATACTTTTTGTGAGTGCCAGAGTTTCATCCATATCCATCCCATTCAGGAATATTGCCATTAAGAGAGCAGATGTCTGGTAGTCTGGGATCTTTCCAGATACAATTCCCCTCACAAACCAATCAATCTCCTTTTGGGAAAGAACTTTCGCATCCCTCTTTTTGGCTATTATATCTATAGCATATCTATCATTTTCCATAAGGCAATGAGTTAGATTGTTATCAAGACTAGCCTGTCTACCCTACATTGAGAAATTTTTTATCTTTTAATATTATCTATTATCAACATAGCCCCAGCAACAGCAAATATTATGTTCGGAAGCCAGCTTCCAAGTGCGGGGGATATTATACCTGCCTTTCCAAAGGCCCTTCCAAGTTGCGTAAATCCCCAGTACAGAAAACTCGAAAACATTGCTACGGCAAAACCAAGAATAAGACCGCTTGTCCTCACCTTTTCTGCAAGTGGTACCCCGAGAAGGATGATTATAAGATTTATAAACTGGTAAGATATCATATAATAGAGGTCGGATAACTCTCCTGTAACATCGTATCCCCCTCTTCGTCTAAAATCTATATATCTCTTTAATTCTATATAATTCATAGTCTCAGGATTCTTCCTCTCCTGCAGAAATGCATCTACTCCCTCCTTCAGCCAGTCAACCTTAATGCTATCAAATTTAAACGCCCATTCTGTGTTATCAGTCTTGTCCCATCTTCTAATTATCCCCTTGTGGAATATCCATACGGGTCTCTCATATGTGCCAGATCCTGCATCTATCCGTTCTACAAGCCTCATATCATCTGAAAAGGTATACACCGTTATACCCCTTACGGTATTATTTGAGCCGTCAACAAAGTCTATCTTATAAAATTTGTTGCCCTCTCCTACAAAGTATACATTTCTTGTACTTCCCTCCTTCTTTGGAGGTAGTTTATCGATCTTCTCCCGTTTAAACTTCTCCTTTGCCTCAAGAGACCTCGGCACAAGTGTCTGTCCCGAAATAAACATACAAATCGTTATTATACAGCCAAGAACAACCAATGGCAATGTTATACGAAAAGAGCTTATGCCACTTCCTCTTATTGCGACCAGTTCAAAATGCTTTGACATATTTCCGACAGAAACAAAACAGGCAATAAGTATAGCCATTGGACACAGGAGATTGATGGCAGAAGGCAGCTCATAGATATAATATTGCAAGATACCAAAAATACCAACACCCTTGTCAATAAATCTGGAGATGTAATCAAAAAGATCCACTACGATGTATACAAAAATGAGCGCAACAAGACACAAAAAGAGTCCCTTTATAAACTCTTTCAGTATGTATCTGTCCAAGATATACATATCTCCCTTTGTTTACTTATTCTATTGGTTCAACCTCTACTTCCTCATTGGTGAGATTATAGGATATTTTAAAATTACCCTTGGCTGTCTCCACTATAAATATTCTCTTTCGCTCCCGTGTTATATTGTCCTCCCTTGTTTCTTTCCATACAGTCCTCAAGATGGGAATCTCTTCGCCATCTATGACTATGGAGATGGGTCTCTCATTTAAGACCATTCCCGAATACCATTTTACATTATATAAAGCCATAGATGATGAATAAATAGTGGACAACAATTAAATTATAACATATCTTTACTATAAAGTCAAGAGTTTAGACAAAAAACAATGTCCTCAATCCTTTGTATCTTCAGAATCGAGGGCAAATAATTCAACAAAGACAAGAGAATTTCCAAACTCACAATTCACTCACGCCTGTAAACCTCCACTTTTCTATCCTCAATGCAGGGACCCTTGTCCCTGTGGAGAATGGAATATCATAATATTCAACCCCCGGGACCAGTACCGATGGTGAAAGGTGAGTAACCCTGTGCAATGCCTGGATAAGACTCTGGGTAAATCTTAAATTACGGAGGGACTTTGTAATCCTTCCATTCTCAATTAAGAATGTACCATCCCTTGTCATCCCTGTTATTGATGCAGTTATAGGGTCTATCGGATTGGTATAGTGAAATCTCGTCACATATATTCCTTTTTTGGTTGCCTTTATCATCTCATCTATACTGTTGTTTTCCCCCTTCATAAACAGATTCATAGGGTAGGGCCCTTGAGCGGATGAGCCAATGGAATGCCCTGTGGATTGCTTTCCTTCTTTTGCAGCAGTTTTTCTATCGTAAACAACGCCCTTTGCAATCCCCTTATCTATCAAAATAACCTTCCTCTTTGGCATCCCTTCCAAATCAAACGGAAATGGCATACCCTCTTCCGAAAGGCCATCGTCCCAAATAGTTATATTATCCCCCATAATCTTCTCACCCATCTTGCCACTCATAAAACTTCTGTCCTCCTGAAAGGCAAGGGCGCCAAATCCAAGCCAACCAAGGAACTGAACTATATTTGCTACAGCAAGAGGTTCCAGGACCACATCATATTCTCCCGGTTCAATCGATGCGAGCTCTTCCTGCATCCTCAGCTTTTTCACGGTCTCTCTTGCAAGTGATTGGTAATCTATCTCATTCACATTTCTTGAACCTGCGCACCCGTACGAGCTTGCCGCTTTTCCCATAACCACATATACAATGGATGCGGATGTTGATAGATTATATGCAAATACACCCTTTGAATTACCCAGGGCAATCTCAAGTGTTGATGTTGGGAAGGAACCATATGCCGAGAAATCACCTGCTTCATCAATAAATCCCTTCACAATATTCGCCCTTTCCTCGGGAGTAGACCTTCTTGTGCTCTCATAGAAACTCTTCACCCCTTTATACTTATGTTGTCCTGGCAGAGGCACAAGGTCAGACACGGGTTTCGTAAACTTTGATATGTTACAGGCAGTCAAAACCGCATTCTTGATCGCATTGCCATCAATTCTATTGGTGGTCGCCTCTCCAACTCTCTTTTCATTTATTGCCCTTATCCCAAGTGCTATATTCCCCTCTCCCATATTCTGGTGTATGTATGAGTTTGCAAATCTCGTAAGGAATGAATCCCATGCAAAAAGGGCTATTTGTGTCTCCTCTGCGCTTGAATACGATAGTGCTCCATCTATTATCTCCTTTGCCTTTTCTCTTCCCAGCATAATAACCTCCTCTATGATTGCTAAGTTGTTATATCCAATTAAATTTTTAGGTGGTTACATTGCCAGATAAATCATTTCCCTTGTAAACATTATAATCAAAAAACCAGGAATTGTCAAGGAAAAAATTACCAGCAGTCTGTTGACCACCTCTCGGTGAAAAATTTCTTGACATTAATCGGGTTTTATGCTATAATTACGAGAATTGTTTACCCCATAGAACGATTCCATAAAAATAAAAGAAACTACAGAGGACACAAAGATGAATATCGAGTCAAAATTGACAACTGATAATTGCTAATTTTGCATTTTACATTTAAACTCTCTGTTGTCTCTGCGTACTCTGCGGTTTAAAATGTGAGGCTCTGTATGGAATACGATATAGATGAGATGTTTATGAGATTTGCTATAGAAAAGGCACATGAGGGTATAAGAAAAGGACAGACACCCTTTGGAGCTTGCATAGTGAAAGACGGGAATGTCCTCGTAACCGCTTATAATACGGTATGGAAGGATATGGATATCACAGCACATGCAGAGATAAACGCCATAAGAGAGGCATGCAGAAAACTTAAAGATGTATCTCTTTCGGGGTGCACAATCTACACCACCTGTGAACCTTGTTCTATGTGTTTCTCTGCCTGCCATTGGGCAAGGATAAAAAGAATAGTTTATGGAGCAAGCATAGAGGATTCAAAAAAGTTCGGATTCAACGAGATTACGCTTTCCAACCGCGTAACAAGAGAGTTTGAAAGAGATGGTATTGAGATAACAGGAGACCACCTCAGGGAGGAGTGTCTCAATCTTTTTAAAATATGGTCCAGGAGGAGAGATAAAAGGGTGTATTGAAATAAAAACCTTGACAAAACTAAAAAGATAGTATATAATACAAAAATTTAAAGGGTTGTAGGCACGGTTTCAAACCGTGCAAGACTTTGTAGGCATGCTTGCTTATAACCTCTAGGGATGATATCTTATGTGATAACTAAATAGGGCTTCACAAAACTAAAGAGTCCGAAACTGGGTTATCGTTGAGGAAGCTGGTAACGAAACTCGAAACTGGAAGCTTGAGACTGGAAAAATACAGGACGAGTATCGAGCATCAAAAGGTCGAGCATCGATACCGATAAACGAGGGTTGTAAGGGATTACGAGTTTTGTGAAAGGCACGATAATTGAAAGAAAGGAGGTACAAAATGACGAGGCGTCTTATCGTTAC
>PEYP01000142.1:2596-3232 GCA_002774315.1 Candidatus Stahliibacteriota bacterium CG08_land_8_20_14_0_20_40_26 | reverse complement strand
TGTAGGGCAAACCTTCAGGTTTGCTCTTTCTTCTGCAACATATGTAGGGCAAACCTTCAGGTTTGCTCTTTCGCAAGGCTAAACGCAAGGCTAAAGCCTTGCCCTACTACTCTCCACCCCATTACCCCATATTACATCTCATCTTAGCTTCACTATCTTTTTTATCGCCTGAAAGTCACCTGATGTGAATCTCACGAAATATATACCACTGGATACTTTTACACCTCTTGAATCCTTCCCATCCCACTTCACATAATGGAAACCCGCCTCCTTCACGCCCAAATCCCATACATAGACCCTCTGACCAAGAACATTGTATATTTCTATAGTGACTTTAGCCTTATTGCGAAGTGCATATTTTATTGTCGTTACATCACGAAATGGATTGGGCCTGTTCTGATAAAGCGCAGATACCTCTGGTATGTTCTTATAAATCCAGATCTTTTTCTCTTCTAAATTGTTGTTGAGCACCAAATCTCCCTCCATCTTCGTCTCAACCCTTACCGTGAGTATGCTATCCTCTGAATTGGGTATCCACTCACTAAACTCCACAACCACCTTAGTACTGGGTGCTACATCAGCGGATACGGTATCAGTATAGTCCTCTATGTTGCATACAACGGGGAATGGTAATTC
>PEYP01000142.1:0-2280 GCA_002774315.1 Candidatus Stahliibacteriota bacterium CG08_land_8_20_14_0_20_40_26 | reverse complement strand
CTCTATATAAGATACATGCGGTAATGCTACCTCAGGAGTAGTAAGCCTTGAGTCAGAATAATTGGAATAGTTACTATTAAGTTTCGTAGCCCATAACTTCTCTCCAGAATATGCACCTGACGGACCAAAACCGGGTGTGCCCCACTGCCAATCAGATGTGCCAATCATCTTACCTTCGTTATCCTCAAGGTCAGAGAAATAAAGCGCCTTAACAGGATAAAGCGTGAAATTCACATTATTTTGAGGAACGGCTACACCCTCCTTCATCGCCTCAGTATATCCCTTCCTATACGCCTTGACTGTATATAGCACATCTGGTGGTATGGTTAATAAATAGTTACCCCTGTCATCATTCGTAGTAGAGAATGTATAATGCTCGTACTTCGCTTCAACAGTAATTCCGGAGTCATCTCCCGTGTCTATCAAATTCGCTATACCAGAAAGCACAACCATCACTCCAGGAATAAGGTCCATATCCTTTATGTTCTCACCTATAAACAACATAAATGTGTCAGAGTATTCCTCATAACCAAAACTTGTTGTATTTACATAATAATAGCCCACGGATAAACTATCAGGAACAACATATACACCGTTGTCTCCTGTTCTACCTTCAAATACAGGTGTCCTGGTAGGTATATCGTATATCTTTATCAGAGCACCACCAATAAGATTCCCAGTTACACTATCTGCAACCGTGCCAGAAAGCGTACCGTAGAACTCTTTCACAGGATAAGACTCCTTATAAATATTATAACCATTCTTCGCTATACATACAGTTACATCCCCGGATGTGGTAGGAATAACTATCATCTCTCCAGCGTCATCAGCATAATACGAAGATGTGTCAATGCCACAGCCTGAAACAAATAACATAAATCCAGACGGTGAAACCGATACATCAATTGTACCCTCATAACCAAGAATAAGTGTATCAGCAAGATCAAATAAAGGAACCGAAACCGCTAAGGATGTAGATGTGAAATCCGGTGCACCTACAACCCACAACAGTCCTGAGAAAAGTGTCCAGGTTTCAGTTATTATCCTGCCCCTAACCTCAAGAACCTCACCATAGGGTGCATTAACTCTGAGTGAACATAATCCTGAAGCATTTGTTGTATCAACCAAAGACGGCATAACCCCATAACCAGAGATACTTACTTCAATATCGGGTATGGGCTCTAAACTGTTATCAAGCACTGTAATATAAACCCAGGTGGGCGTATTCACAGATATTGTATCAGGCTCTATGGTCACGAAAGCAGGGATTGTTGCAGGTATTGAATCCTCATAAGTTGCATAATTGTGTTTGGTTATGGTAATATGCATAAATCCTTCTTCTGTGGGAATAGGATCAAGATTCACTACTGCCTCTCCCCCACTTGAATAGGCTACACCATAGAGCATATTATTCATATAGAGTGCAACAAGCGCAGAATCCTCTATCACATTCACTCTAAAAACTATTGAACCCAAAGGGAGAACGCCGGGATAGCTGACAGTAAACGATATGGGTTCAAGTGTATAGAGGTCCATAGATGGATCACCAAATATATGATACGCCTCATAGTAGTACTGGACAGTAGGATATCCATCGCCTCCCCACTCATAGACATTATAGAGCCCAAGTTGAGTTATCCCTCCAAGAAAATTAGTTGTGGGTTCGATAAACATTGGTCTAAACCACCCAATCTGGAGTGTGTCATCCCATACCCAATAGGATGTTGGTGCCGAACCAAAATACGCTACTGCACCCTTATCTTGTGCTCTCATCCAGGTCTCAGCAAAGCACTCTGAGACATTAAAGTCACCCGTCAAACAGCAGTGTCCCACTACAAAGGGATACTTGTCCTCATTTGTAAGGGCATTTACCTGTGACTGCCCAAACGGAGGACCAGCCCAACTTCTCTGGCTCCCATGACCTGTATATAGTGCTATAGTCCTTCCGTCATTTATTGCAGTTGATATAGGTGTTCCTGTCTCATCATAATAATACAACGAATCACATACAACGTCATTCTCTCTTGCAAGCGCCATACATACATTGCTGATATATTCTACTTCACTATGGTGTTCAACATCATTCGTAGTCATAAAGTACATTTTACCAAGCCACTCTGTCCCTTGTGTCCAGAAGTTGCGTTCATATTCAACTACCTTATCTACCATAGCATTTATATGAGAGGCAGTAGAGCCAGAAAATCTGCCATAGTATATATCGGGAAAGAAATCAGAACCATCCACTGTATAATAATATAAATCCGTGACCTTGCCCGTTTC
>PEYP01000139.1 GCA_002774315.1 Candidatus Stahliibacteriota bacterium CG08_land_8_20_14_0_20_40_26 | reverse complement strand
GTAGTATCCAGAGATGAAGCCCTGAATCTTGCAAAGTCAAAGAGTCTTGATTTAGTGGAAATTGCGCCTCATGAAAGGCCTCCTGTTTGTAAGATAATGGATTACGGTAAATACCTCTATCAGGAGAAGCAGAAACAAAAACAGAAAAAACAAAAGGCGATAAAGGTGAAGGAACTTAAGCTTGGAGTCAAGATTCAGGAGCACGATTATCTCACCAAGCTCAAGTTTGCCAGAGAGTTTCTTGAAAATGGAAATAGGTTAAAGATAAGGATATTTTTCAGGGGAAGGGAGATAGTACATCTGAATATGGGCAAGCAGATTTTGGAAAGAATAAAAGATGATGTTTCTGATATAGCAAAGGTAGAGTTATCTCCAAAGATGGAGGGCAGACAGATGGTTATGCAATTTATTCCTGTGAGAGGGGTGAAAAATGCCAAAATTAAAGACTAAGAAGGCTGCAAGAAGTAGATTCAGAATTACATCTAGTGGAAAGGTGATGAGGCATAGAGCACGTAGAAATCATCTCCTCTCAAAGAGGAGTAGAAAAGTAAAGAGACAGCTCAGAGGTTCTATTCCTCTCGCACTTGTAGATGCAAAGAGGGTTAGAAAGATGCTCGTTGACTGACAAAAATTATAATCCTAATTAGTATCCGGTGAAAGGTTCATAAGAGAAAAGGAGTTTCGTTTCTCCACATCTACACTATTTTTCATAGAGGGATAATTATAGTCCACTTAAGACATCCTATAAAGATCAGGATGTCTGATTAGAAAGATTAAAAAGAGATTTCACAGATTTTTTTATACATAAATTACTTTCATATTTAAAAGTTTCGGGACTTCATGTTGGATTGTTGATTAATTTTGGTAATAAAAGTTGTCAAGTAAAGAGACTTATATTTTAATCTGTGTAATCTGTGGCTAAACATCTGTGTAATCAGGTATAATGAATATTATACCAGGAGGTAGCATGGCACGAGTAAAAGGAGGTCCAAAAACAAGAAGAAGGAGGGAAAAGTGGTTAAAACTCGCAAAGGGATACTGGGGAGCCAGATCAAAGCTGTACCGTACTGCAAAGATAGCAGTCGCAAAATCCCTTTCGTATGCATATAGAGACCGCCGAGCAAAGAAGAGAGAAATGAGAAGGCTTTTTATTAGCAGGATAAATGCTGCATCCCGTCAGTATGGTTTGTCTTACAGTCAATTTATACAAGGGCTTAAAAAGGCAGGCATTGAGATAGACCGTAAGATTCTCTCTGAACTTCCCACAGAGGACACTGTCTTATTCAAAACCCTCGTTGATATTTCAAAAAATGCTAACCAATCTGCATAAAATAAGGCAAAATGCCCTTTCCAGCATTACTGAGGCATCTTCTCTACAGGAGGTAAAAAAAATTAGGATATTCTATCTGGGACGTAAGGGAAAACTCACTGGGGTTCTCAGGGGTATAGGCAGTCTTAAACAAGAAGAAAGAAGAATCGTGGGTAAGACTGCAAACGAAATAAAGAAAGAGATTGAAAATGCTATCTCTGCAAAGGAAAAGGAGCTGAAGGATAAAGATATAAAGAGGGAGGACATTGATATTACCCTGCCCGGAAGAATTCCCTGGATTGGAAGGAGACACCCGATAACCATATGTGGTCAAGAGATATGCAATATATTCACTCAAATAGGATACAGTATAGTGGAGGGTCCTGAGATAGAAACCGATTATTATAACTTTGAAGCGCTTAACATACCTATGTATCATCCTGCAAGGGATATACATGATACATTCTATCTGGAGGGTGGACGGCTTCTTCGTACTCATACCTCTCCTGTCCAGATAAGGGTTATGGAGAGAGAAAAACCACCACTTAAGGTCCTATCATGTGGCAAGTGCTATCGGCGCGACTCGCCTGATGCTACCCACTCACCTGTATTTCACCAGTTGGAAGGTTTCTATGTAGATAGAAATGTTACCTTTAGACAACTTAAAGGCACCCTGACCTATTTTGCATATCAATTTTTTGGAAAAAATATTCGTACGAAATTTGTTCCCAGTTACTTTCCGTTCACCGAACCGTCTGCGGAACTGTATGTATCATGTTCAGTATGTAAGGGAAGAGGATGCAGGGTCTGTAAAGGCACAGGATTTGTGGAAGTACTTGGATGTGGTATGGTGCATCCTGAGGTTTTCAATAATGTTGGATATAACCCAAAGGAGTATACGGGATTTGCTTTTGGTATGGGGCTTGAACGTCTTATAATGTTAAAATACAGAATAGACGATATCAGACTTTTTTATGAAAATGACATGAGATTTTTGAACCAATTTGGGCCATAAATCTTCTTCCATTTGTACTATAATCCCCTGCATATTTTTCAATTCATCCACTGAGAGTAATTCTGTGTAAGAAAAGTTTCTCCTTAGTATAGAGGGTCTCATGTATAGAATACTTGTTGTAAATCCCGGTTCTACCAGTACAAAGAGCGCCCTTTTTGATGACAAATCCTGCGTATTTGAGGCAAATATAAACCACTCTCCTCTGGAGTTGTTGCAGTTCCCTAAAATTATAGACCAGTTTTCCTGGAGATGTGAGGTCATTAAATCTACACTTGATGCAAAAGGTATATCTTGTGGCTCTATCAACGCTGTTGTGGGAAGAGGGGGATTACTCAAACCAATGCCCGGCGGTACTTATAGGGTTAATAATAAAATGTTAAATGACCTTAAAAAAGGTATTCAGGGAGAACATGCCTCAAATCTTGGGGGCCTTATAGCATATGAATTTGCATCTCCGCTTGCAATCCCTGCTTTTATTGTAGATCCTGTTGTAGTAGATGAGCTTGATGATGTTGCCAGAATCTCCGGGATACCCGATATAGAAAGAAGAAGTATATTTCACGCACTCAATCAGAAGCAAGTAGCAAGAGTTGCTGCCCAGGAGTTAAAAAAGAGATATAAGGAGATAAACTTAATAATTGCGCATATGGGGGGTGGAATATCCATTGGGGCGCACAAAAAAGGAAAAGTCGTTGATGTTAATAATGCCTTAAATGGAGAAGGTCCTTTCACGCCTGAGCGTTCCGGAAGCTTGCCTGTATGGGATCTGGTTGAACTCGCATTATCGGGCAAATACACAAAGGATGAATTGAAAAAAAAGATAACAGGTAAGGGAGGAATGATTGCATATCTTGGGACAAACAATCTAAAAAAGATCAAAGAAATGATAAATCAGGGTAATAAGAAGGCAAAACTTTTGTATGAAGCTATGGCTTATCAGATATCAAAGGAGATAGGTGTATGTGCTACTGTGTTGTGTGGTAATGTTCAGGGAATAGTACTTTCTGGTGGTCTTGCATACGATGATATTTTTGTAAAACTGATTAAAAAAAGGATAGATTTTATTGCCAGAGTTTTCGTTTTCCCCGGCGGGGATGAGATGAAAGCACTCGCAATGGGTGCCTTGCGTGTCCTTCGTGGGGAAGAAAAAGCAAAGATATATAAATAAACAATGTCAAATTTCCAATTACTAATTTCCAATTCATTTGACATTGGAATTTTGGATTTTTATTAGAAATTAGAAATTCGGATTTTGGAATTCTAACTATGGATACTATTGCTGCGATATCTACACCTCCCGGAGAGGGAGGGATTGCTGTAATAAGGATATCAGGAGACACAAGTCTTGATATCACCGATAAGGTATTCAGGGGAAGGTTATTACCGTCGAAACTTAAGAGTCACAGGGTCATACATGGGGAGATATATGACGGCAACAGCCTTATTGATGAGGTCCTACTTACAGTTATGAGGTCACCCCATACTTATACTGGGGAGGATGTCATCGAGATCTCCTGTCATGGAGGAAGAGTTACTGCAAATCGAATACTTAAGACTATTTTAAAAGAGGGTGCAAGACTTGCAAATCCTGGAGAGTTTACCCTTCGAGCCTTTTTAAATGGCAAAATTGATCTCATACAGGCAGAGGCGATAGCAGATATTGTAAACGCCAGGTCTCTAAAGGTTCAACAGTGTGCCCTTTCATCCCTGAAAGGACAATTCTCCAAAAGAATTAATAAGATAAAGGAATCTCTTGAAAGAATTGAAACGCTAATAGAGGCATTCATTAACTTTCCCGAGGATGTAGTTGTGGATGAAACAGACATATATGTCAGTATTAAGGATTCAGAAGTACAGGTAGAAACACTCCTTGACGGCGCCCGATATGGGAGATTTATAAGAAATGGGATAAGTATTCCAATTGTAGGCAGAACAAATGTTGGGAAATCCAGTCTTTTTAACAGAATCGTTGGGAGGGAAAGGGCTATTGTTACTCCAATTCCGGGCACGACACGAGACATAATAGAAGGAACAGTAGAGATAGATGGCATATGCATGACATTTCTGGATACCTGCGGAATCAGAAACTCTCAGAATGAGATTGAGGTAGAGGGAATAAATAGAGCGAGAAAGGTTATAAGTGGTGGTGATATTATATTCCTGGTAATTGACCAATCACAGCCTTTAAACGAAGAGGACATTGCATTCATAAATTTATTGAAGCACAGAGATGTAATAGCTGTACTCAATAAGAGCGATATTAAGAAAAATGGAAAGTATGAAATTCCCTTCAGAAATGTATCCGTTTCTGCCAAGACAGGAGAGAATATTGAAAAACTGCTGGATTTGGTAAGAAACGAATTTTCCTCCTTATCCAGGGATATTTTTATATTGAGAGAGAGGCATATAAACATACTAAACAGGGTCAAGCAAAGTCTTGAAGATGCTCTTCGTTCAGATACAATTGAACTTACAGTATACGATGTTAAATCTGCTATAGACTCGCTTAAAGAGATGACAGGGGAGATAAGAAGGCAGGAAGTGCTTAAATCCATATTCAGTCAATTTTGCATAGGAAAATAATGAGAGATACAATTTATTTTATTTCTGATCAGCACTTAGGTAGAGAGAAGAACGAAGACGAGAAGATAGAAAAACTATTTTCGTTTTTTGATTACATAGCCTCCACGGCATCTGCGCTTTACATAGTTGGTGATTTTTTTGACTTCTATTTTGAGTACAGAACACAGATACCCAAGAAATATTACGAAGTTTTCAGGCAGTTATCATGTCTAACAGAAAAACACGTACAGGTGCATTATTTTACGGGTAATCACGATTTCTGGTTGGGAAGGTTCTTTGAGTCAATTGGAATATCAGTACACAAATCTTCAGAGGATGTTCTCTTGCAGGGTAAAAGGGTATACATTGCCCATGGCAGTGAGATGATTTCATTTGACCCTATGAATCTAGTTTTAAGAAACAGGGTTGCTATAGCTTTATTCTATCTTCTGCATCCGGATCTCGCATGCAAGATTGCATCGTTTGTTTCAAGGATATCCAGAATGAATTCAAAAAAGAAGACTATTAGATGGAGGAAACTGTATGACATTGCAGGAGAGATACTCCATGGGGATATCGATGCGGTTATCCTTGGTCACATCCATATTCCGATACACAGAAAATTAGACGGTAAGGATTTTATACTTCTCGGTGATTGGGTTAAGCACTTTTCCTACGCTGTTATGAGAAAAGGCAAACTTTCTCTGTATTATTGGTGAAGTCCGCTAATGACAATTGGCAATTGAGGCGTAGTTACTTAATTACTTTTTGCTTGATTGCATAGGAAACTATAAACCACAGAGGTCACAGAGGGAAGACATTTTTTATTTTATTCTCTGTGTGCTCAAATTTTTCATAAGATTTTTTTAATTTAGTCAGTGATAAATAGGGTTAAGAGATTGAGTATAGAGAGCACAGAGCCTTTGCCTTTTTTAAACAAAAATTCTCTGTGCACTCTGTGGTTAAATTTTGCTTGACTTTTTACCGGAGTTATGGTATAATACAAAAATATATGATGAAGGGTATTAAAAACAGATTTTTTTTAGGACTTGCAGCAGTTATTCCCGTATTTTTAACCCTGTTTGTAATCTGGTATCTTACCACACGGATCGGTGGTATACTCTCTGGTGTATTTTCCAGGATCCCACAACTTTCAGGGCTTCCAGAATATATAATTGCGCTACTTGGATTTTTTGCGGTAATACTCCTTGTATACCTCGTCGGATTTCTCGCTACATCATTACTTGGTAAGAGTACATTAAGGCTCCTTGAGTGGTTTCTTAAAAGAATCCCGCTTATAAGGGGTATATATTCAGGGGCGAGACAGCTTACCAACGCATTATTCGTTGACAGAAGTGCTTTTAAGCAGGCAGTTTTAGTTGAGTTCCCGAGAAAGGGGCTATACAGCATTGGCTTTGTTACCAATGAGAAAGGATATAAAAAAGATGATACATATCTTATATCACTTTTTATTCCAACTACACCAAATATAACTACAGGTTTTTATATACTTGCGAGGAAAGACGAGCTTATCTTTCTGCCATTTGGAGTAGAAAAGGCATTCAATATTCTCATATCAGGAGGAGTTATATCTGTGCCGGAAGAGATACCGGGCATAAGATTAGAGACGTAAGACCAGAGAGGAATCATTTCAAAATTAACAATGAAAAATTATCAATCCTACCTGTCCATACGGATCCGTAGGGATCGGCAGACAGGTGAAATTTTGACTTGCTAATTGCTAATTTTACATTTTAACTTCTGTGGTCTTTTGTCTGTGGTCTCCGGTCCCTACCTACCAGCGGGCAGGTGTGGTTAATGTATATTTTGGAATTATTACCACGATGATAAAACTTAGATATGAGTATAATGGATTTTATCAAAAAAAAACTTTTTCATAGAGCGCACCCCGAGTCTGAAGACGAAATAAAGGAATTTATAAAAATGGGCGAAGAGGGAGGATTAATTACAGAGGATGAGGAGATAATGATAGAAAGAGTCTTCGAATTGGGAGATAAAGAAGTGGGTGAGATTATGGTTCCAAGGGTAGAGATGGTGACAAGCAACGCACTGAAGACTGTTCGAGATGTACGTAATCTTATGGTTTTGTCAGGTTTTTCGCGTATTCCAATCTGGCATGAGTCTATTGATGATATTATTGGTGTTGCTCATGCAAAGGATATATTACGCTTTAAAGGAAAATCCAGTTGCACCTCTATCGTTGAGGTAGTGAGGTTGCCTTATTTTATTCTGGAAACGAAACCTGTTGTCGAGGCAATGAAAGAATTGAAATCTGCACATGTTTCAATAGCAATTGTAACTGATGAATATGCAGGTGTATGTGGCTTGGTTACAATAGAAGATATTGTTGAAGAAATAGTAGGGGAACTGCAGGACGAATTTGACAGGGATATCTTTCTTCATAAAAAACTTAAAGATGGTTCTTTTCTTTTTAATGCAAGGATAGAACTGGATGAATTCAATAAGTTTCTTGGGACAAACTTTAATGAGGAAGACGTAAACACACTGGCAGGTCTTTTATGCAGGAGACTGGGAAGAATTCCAACAAAGGGTGAGACATTTGTTATTGATGGTATACAATTCAAAATTATATTAGCAACCGACCAGAGAATACATCAAGTAATTGTGAAAAAGAATCCATGAAAAAATATGTGCTTATACTCTTAATAATTATAATAGCGGGTTGTGCAAAGATAAGAGAAAAAATTGTCCTATATCCTAAATTAGAGAAAAAACCCTTTTTATGTGGCATACTAATTCCTTACGAACCCAGATATAGATCGCTTGGAGAAGATATGCGAGATGGCGTTCTTCTTGGTCTCAATGGGATAAAAGCAAATGTTTACGATACAGATGCGGATCCAATACAGGCAATAGAAGCGGTGAAAAAAGCAATATTTAAAGATAGAGTAACCTGTATAATAGGTCCCTTACTCTCAAATACAGCTATTCCTGTTGCTTGTGTATCACAACTTGCAGGCGTCCCGATGCTCTCACCTACAGCGACAGAAGAGAGATTGCCATCCATAGGCGAGTACATATATAAACTTTATTCTCCTCTCGATGTTGAAGAAATAGCGCTTGCCCGTTATATAATGAAAGATATAAAACCATATGATATTGCAATACTCGCTTCTGACGATTCCTATGGAAGAAGAATAGCAAGGAAGTTTAAAGAGGAGATAGGGTTATTAGGTGGCAAAATTGTTCATGTTTTTTATTACACCCCAGGATCTTCTAATCTAAGGGAAAGTATGTTATCCTTGAGGGATACGAACACAGATGCGATATTTGTTTCTGCCAGTGAATCGGATATCCCCGCAATAGCATCTCAATTTGCATACTATGAGGTACTTGACAGCTCGACAATCATTTTTGGTATGGAGGAGTGGGGTTATCCAACAGTAGTAGATGAATATGTAAGTTATTTACCCCATGTTATATTTACCTCTTTATCAGACTTCGGAAAATATCCAGAGTTTGAAAAGGCCTTTAATCACAGATTTGGTAGGGCTCCTACAGATGTTGCATTTATGGGTTATGCAGCTGCAAAGCTTATTACGCGTGCTGTTAAGAATGGAATAAATGATAGGAGAAGTTTGCAGTTCTGGCTTTCTGATAATGATACTATTCAACCACTTTCTGGTATTGCACTTTCAAAAGAAGAACTTGTCTCTTATGTAAAGATCTTTGAAGAAAAAAAAGGGAATATTAGACCACTAAATTAGATATGAATACAGCAAAGTGGATATTTACCGGCTATCTCTGTATAATTTTGATTGGATGTCTGCTTCTCTCCTTGCCTATCTCCTCATCTGGTGAGAGACTGGATATTGTAGATAGTCTCTTTACCGCAACCTCCAGTCTGTGCGTTACAGGGCTTATTGTCAAAGATACCCCTAATGACTTTTCTCTATTCGGGCATATTGTTATTCTTATTCTGATTCAACTTGGCGGGCTGGGATATATGACTATGGGATCGTTACTCTTTCTTGCAATTGGGAGGAGGTTTTCTATTCGCCAGTCCACTGTAGCGAGTAAGGGTATTTCTTTAGTAAACATAGGTGACCTCCGTTCCCTTATAAAGAAAATAGTATTGTTTACCGCTATCTTTGAGATCTTAGGAATGCTGATATTTACATGCAGTTTTGCTGTTAGAGACTATAATCACTCCCTCTGGCTTGGGCTGTTTCACTCTGTTTCTGCTTTTTGTAATGCCGGTTTTTCTTTGTTCTCTGACAGCTTTGTTAGATTCCAAAACGATCCCCTTTTTCTTTTAACTGCTTCTTCATTGTTCATTTTGGGTGGTCTTGGTTTTGTAGTGCTTGCAGAACTTGTTACAAAGGGAAAGAGAAAATTATCACTTCACAGTCGTATAGTTCTTGTTACAACATTGGTATTACTGATTACGGGTAGTGTTGTCTTTTTTCTCTCTGAAAATGGGGGTTTGTTGGGGGGACACCGAATAGGCACAAAGTTTCTGCTTTCTTATTTCCAGATGGCTACTCCAAGGACTGCTGGATTCACTGCGCTAGATCTAAGTGGTGCAAGCAATTTCACGCTCTTTTTTATTTTGATTTTTATGTTTATTGGTGCATCTCCTGGAGGTACAGGTGGTGGGGTAAAGACCACTACATTTGGGATATGTTTCTTGTCAACCATCCAATATCTGGAAGGCAAAAGGGATGTTAATGCATTCGGGAAGAGAATTAGAGAAGAGGATATCAAGAGGGCGTTTTATGTTGTTATTGTATCGCTTGCCATTGTGAGTTTTGGAGTTTTGGTTCTATCGCTTGAAGGTCTTCCATTTGAGAGAATATTATTTGAAGAACTATCGGCATTTGGTACAGTTGGACTTTCCACGGGTAGTCTTTTTGTAAAGGGCGTAAGCCTGTCGCATGATTTCTCTATACTGGGAAAATTAATGATAATAGTAACGATGTTTGCTGGCAGGATAG
>PEYP01000094.1 GCA_002774315.1 Candidatus Stahliibacteriota bacterium CG08_land_8_20_14_0_20_40_26 | reverse complement strand
ATCTTTCATAAATCTTTAATGAATCAAAATCTCTGTGTTCTCTGTGGTTAGTTTTTTGACAATACTTACTATTCCAAAGGGAGGTTGTATGATGTACCTTGACCATAATTCAACGACAAAAATAGATAAAAGGGTACTCTCAAGGATGATGCCATATTTTAGGGAAAACTTTACCAATCCCTCCTCTATATACAGAATTGCACAGGAGGCAAGGGAGGTGCTGGAGGATGCAAGGGAGACTGTAGCAAACTGTCTCAAATGCGGCCCAAAGGAAATATATTTTACCTCTGGAGGAACAGAATCTAATAACCTTGCAATTAAGGGTACAGCATGGAGACGAAGGCGGGAGGGAAATCATATAATTACTTCCAGGATAGAACATCATGCTGTTCTTAATCCGTGTAGATGGCTTGAGGGTATGGGTTTCAGAGTATCCTACATTCCAGTAGATTCCACCGGGATAGTTCATGTTGATGCTCTGAGAAAGGCGATTACACCACAAACGATCCTTATATCAATCATGTGGGTAAACAATGAAATTGGCACAATACAACCCATAAAGGAGATAGCAGAAATTGCAAGGGAAAAGGGAATATATTTTCATACGGATGCGGTGCAGGCGATTGGGAAGATTCCAGTAAACTTAAAAGAAATTAGGGTTGATATGCTATCGCTGTCAGGACACAAGATATACGGACCCAAGGGTATAGGAGTATTATTCGTCAGGGAAGGAACACATATTGAATCACTCATTCATGGTGGATCTCACGAAATGAGTCTTCGAGCAGGGACGGAGAATGTACCGGAGATTATTGGACTCTCGGAAGCAGTAAAGATTGCAACCACAGAACTGGGAGAGGAAAATAGGAGGTTGTCAATCCTGAGAGATAAACTTGAAACAGGATTGCAGGAACGAATACCTGATATCATCATAAACGGGCACAGAGAAAAACGGGTTTCCAATACCCTGTCTTTGTGTATCAGATATGTAGAGGGAGAATCAGTATTACTACATCTTGATCTGAATGAGATCTGTGCTTCCTCTGGTTCTGCTTGCACATCTGGCTCAACTAAACCGTCTCATGTCCTCCTTGCGATGGGTATTGAACCAGAAATTGCTTATGGCTCACTGCGATTCAGTCTCGGCAGGAAAAATACAGAAGAGGACATTGATAAAGTTCTTGATATTCTTCCCCGAATCGTAGAAAAATTGCGATCGATGTCACCGTATAAATAGCTTCCAAACTTTTTTCTTGACAGAGAAAGACTTTTGTGGTATAATATGTGGAAAGTTGGTGGGTTTGTTAGTTTGTTGGTTTGTTAGTTAGTTTATTAGTTTGTTAGATTCTAATAAACTATCCAACTAACAGACTAACTTCTTATACAATCTGTGAACCAAAGGTCGCCGTTAGGCAACATCCGTGTTCATCCCTGCCTGCGGCAGGCAGGTGTGGTTGATGTTTTTTTAGGCAATGAAACTTTACTACTCCATAAGCGAGATAGGGAGTATACTGGGTGTTGAATCGCACACGATAAGATACTGGGAGAAAGAATTTCATATCTGTCCAAAGAGAAAAAGAGGGAGAAGGGTTTATCAGCAAGGTGATATAGACGACCTTTTGCTTGTTAAGGAACTACTGTACGATAAAAAGTATACTGTAAATGGAGCGAAAAGGAGATTTAAAGAAATTAAAAAGGTGGGAGAAACCGTCATAAAAAGCGCACTCTCTACCGTCAGAAATGAGATAGCAGAGGTAGTGGACATACTTGAAGGATGAAGTGGAGTATATCGGGGCGTGGCGCAGTCTGGAAGCGCACCAGCATGGGGGGCTGGGGGTCGGTGGTTCGAATCCACTCGCCCCGAAAAATAGCTCAAGGCTTTTTACCTCACTAACGGCGGGATAGCCTTGATTGTCAACCATAACAACAAGAAGCTCAAGGCGTCAGCCTTAATATCAACCCTGAAGGGTTGAGTTACAGTATTGATAAAGACCCCATGGGGGTCTTTTGTTTTTTTAGTCCTATTTTTGCTCAAATATTTACTTATGTGGATACTTTTAGCGACAATTTTTGCTTTTCTGCTCTATATTGTCTGGAAATACTGGACACTCATAATAGGTGCAGGATACGACCCAACGCCAATGAGAGTTGTTAGAAAAATGTTAAAGATGGCAGAAATTGGAGAGAATGATATTGTATACGATCTAGGGTGTGGAGATGGAAGGATTGTATTGACCGCTGCAAGGGAATTTGGGACGAGGGCGGTTGGAATAGAGGCAGATCCCTTGAGATTTCTTATTGCATATTTTAAGACTCTATTCTCGAATCAAAGGGATAAAGTTACTATAAAATTTGGAAATTTTATAAAAATGCATATAGCCGATGCAACCTGCGTGACACTCTTTCTATTTTCGCGGGCAAACGATATGCTTATACCAAAATTTGAAAAGGAACTCGCTCCCGGGACAAGAATTGTATCGTATGTCTGGAAGATTAAAGGGTGGAAGCCTGTCAAGATGGATGCAATTGAGGAGATATATGTGTATATGATTCCGAAACCCGATTAAGGTTGATTTATGTTACTTATTTTTCTTATCATTCAGATCAACAACTTTACGGCTGATTCCACTCTCACATTGAAGAGGGTGGAGGTAAAGGGAAATAGCGTATATAGTGATAGAGAGATCCTCAATATGCTCGATATACACTCTTTATCCAAAGAGACGCTTGAAAAAGGTATTGGAATGGTATTAAGGAGATACGAAAAGGCGGGTTATCCCTTTATCCGTGTGAAGCCTTCCAAATTCCGCATGGAGAACGATGGTGTTTCATTTAGTATAGAGATAGACGAGGGAGTAAAGTTCTTTATAGATAATATAAAGGTAAGTGGGAATGTTACAACGAAAGAGAGCGTTATAAAAAGAGAATTCAGGTTAAAGAACGTTCAAATATTTAATCCCAAAATAATAGAGAAGGCAAAGAAAAGAGTTGAAGGACTTAAGTTTTTGAAAGTCATATCTATTCAACCGGTGAGTTATAAGAAGGGAATTGGCAAAGGATTTCTTCTCGTTAATGTGGAAGAGTTATCATCATCATCATTTGAGGGTGTTATGGGTTATAGTATGGGGAAAATCAATGGATTTCTCAAAGTCGACACATACAACTTGTTTGGGACTGGTAGACGGCTCTCTGGACTCTATTCATCGTATCCAGATAACCGGATAAATATTTATCTAAGTTATACAGAGCCGTGGATATTAGGCTATCCTGTAGATTTTGGGTTTGAATTAGACAACGAACGCTTTGATACCTTAAGCATGATTAGTAAAGTAAAGGGCCACTTCGCAGTATTCCCTGTATTTGAATTTATATTGAAGGTCGGTATAGAATGGGAGAAAGTGATACCTGGAGAGGAAAAGTGGTTCGGAATAATTGGGGGGACATACAAAAAACAGGCCCAACATCTTTCATTTTCTTCACGATATGGAATTCACGGAGTGAATAGAGTAACTGCTGGAGTAGAAAGGCTCCTTAACAGGTCTTTTCTCTCGATAAATGGCGATGTTTGTCTTGAAGATTCAATCCCCGGATATAATCTTGTAATGGTTGGTGGCGCAAACACCGTAAGAGGATACGAGGAAGGAGAGATCAGGGGTAGAGCAGCCCTATGGAGCAATATGGAGTATAGATTTCCACTCGGAGGTGAGAATAGATTTTTCCCTTTTGTTGACATGGGACGTGTAGAACTAGTGGATAACACTAAGTTATTTATGCTTGGTGGCGGTATGGGTATCTCATTTCTAACACCAGTAGGAAGATGGAGTGTAGATTATGGTGTAGCAAAAGGAAAAAGCCTTATGCAGGGTAAATTGCACATAAGATTGAAGACCACAATATGAAGTAGTTGAATTTGTTGCGTAATAGGCAATTGTCAATAGTAAATAGTCAATGGTTTCGCAGCATTTTATTTTTATCCTTCTTTGAAAGGGGTACTATGATTGAGAGAATATTCAAATTGGAAGAGCGGGGGAGTAAGATTTCGACCGAGATTCTCGCAGGCTTTGTGACATTTATGACTATGGCGTACATCATATTTGTTAATCCCATGCTTCTATCAAAAGGCGGTGTTCCATTTGAAGGAGCAGTTATGGCGACTGTATTATCTGCTGCCATTACCTGTATAGTGATGGGTCTCTTTGTAAATCTACCCTTTGCACTCGCTGCTGGAATGGGGTACAATGCATTCTTTGCTTTTACTGTGTGCGGTACAATGCATGTTCCATGGCAGACTGCTTTAGGATGTGTATTCTGGGATGGACTCATATTTGTAGTAATTGCACTCTCTCCATGGAGAGAGAATGTTTTAAAGGGTATTCCAACTAATTTAAAACTTGCAGCAAGCGTGGGAATTGGTATGTTTATCGCATTCATAGGACTCTCAAGCGCAGGCATAGTCACCAAAGATCCCGCCACCATGATCGCCCTTGGTGATATAAGATCTCCATCGGTGCTCCTTGCTCTTGGCGGTCTTCTCTTTACCAGTTTCCTCCTTGGAGTGAGGGTGAAAGGAGCGCTTTTATGGGGTATAATTGCAACCGCATTTGCAGGAATGCTTGTAAGATCTGGTGGGGTAAGCATTACGCCTATTCCACACGCTCTAACTGATATTATGAAATTCCCATCAAGAAATGCCTTTGTATCTGTATTTATGCAACTTGACATCATTGGCGCAATGAAACTTTCATTACTTCCTGTGATATTTACATTTATCTTTTTTGATCTGTTTGACACCATTGGAAGCATAGCAGGCCTTGCTGCGAAGTTGAATATACTGGATAAAAAAGGAAGCTTTCCAAGAGCAGGCAGGGTACTAATAGTCGATGCCTTTGGAACTCTCATCGGTTCATTCTTCGGAACCACGACAGTTACAACCTATATAGAGAGTGCGGCAGGCGTTGCAGAAGGAGGCAGGACTGGACTTACAGCGTTTGTTGTAGGAATTCTCTTTCTCTTAGGGTTTTTTTTTGCACCGTTTGCCAGTATTATCCCTGCATCTGCAACGGCCCCGGCTCTCGTACTGGTTGGAGTTTTTATGATGGAACCGATTCTGAAGATAAACTGGAAAGATATAACGGAGAGTTTACCCGCATTTCTTACAATAATTATAATGCCTCTGACAAATAATATCTCTCATGGACTTGCAGCAGGCATAGTCTCTTATACCTTGTTAAAACTTATCACTGGAAGAGCAAAAGATGTAAGTTGGCTTCTGTACATCTTTACAGTGCTTTTCATCATATATTATGCATTCGCTTATAAGGGGTAAAAATAAAGGACTAAATTTTATTTGTCGGATGTTCTTCTTCTCCCCATACCCGTTTTATATGCTCTTCGGGTAATTTCTGGGTAAATATACTAACGACTATAATGAGTATAAAGCCTATAAGTATTCCGGGTATGAATCCATGAATACCAAACGGATTACCCAGGGTAATCCATAGAAGTGCGGTTACACACCCACCAATCATAGAGGCAAGCACGCCCATCCTTGTTGTTCCTTTCCAGTAGGTTCCAAATAGCATAGGCCATAGACAGGTTGATGCTATTACAGCCCATGAAAATGCACACAATACAAGAACCATCGCAGGTGGTTTTATAGCTACAAGAAGTGATATAGCTCCTATTATTGTACTCCATAATCTACCTTTTTTCAGACCCTCGGACTCAGAAAGTGCTTTTCCAAAACCTTTCTCATATATATCCCTCACTACACTACTTGAAATTACTATGAGCACAGAAGAGAATGTGGACATCCCTGCAGCAACCACTCCAGCAAGGAATATTGCCCCACCTAATGGAGAAAGAACAAGTTTCGTCAGGGTAGGAATGGCAAGGTCGGGAGAAGGGAGCGATGGATAAAGTATCCTTGCACAAGCACCATTAAAATACGGAAGGATTGCCATACACCCGCCAATGGTTGCTACTACAGTTCCAATTTTCAGTACCTTTGTTGTCTTTATAGAATAGAACCTTACCATAAGTTGTGGCATTCCCCATACCCCAAATGAGACGATAAGACAATAGGACACAAGACCTGCCCATCCCCAGATTCCTGGAGTGTAAACGAGACCCGGGTCTATTGTCATAAGTTTTGAATGAACCGATGCAAATCCCCCAACCTCTTTCAGGGTCATAATAGTAAGCAACGCAATTCCAAACAGCATTATCCATCCCTGAATAAAACCTGTCCAGACAACAGCCAGATATCCACCAACTGCAACATAAAACACTATAATGAGTCCTGATATCAGGACTCCCCATAAATAAGGTATGCCCATCAATACCTCAAATATATGTCCCATTCCCTTTAGTATACTTACATTATAGACTATCATAAATATACATATTATAAATGCCGAAAAAACTCTTGCTTCCTTTGAGATAAATCTCTTTCCAAAAAAGTCTGGAACAGTCATTGTAGAGAGCCTTCTGGTGAATAATCTTATTCTCTCACATAGTATTATCCAGCAGAGAGTGCATCCTAAGAGTACATTTGACGCTCCTACCCAGACCGTTGACATACCATACTTATAACCAAATCCACCACCACCAATTATAACTACTGATGAGAAGTAAGCGGCTATAAATGAGATAGCAGTGACCCAGGCTCCTATGTTTCTACCCCCAATATAAAAATCTTCAACGGTCTTCGTGCCTCTCCTGCCCAGAAATCCAACGGCAATAAGAACGGCAAGATAAACTGCAAGAACAACTATGTAGACCATCTATTTCTCCTTATTACCCTTCAGTTCTCACCACTATCCTTCAAAAGAAAATTTTTTTACCAGTGCCCATATAATAGAGACAAGAATGGAAAGTATTGCTACAATATAGGCGAAGAATGTTGAGATGGGACATCCAAAGATACTCATAATGCCTCCCTTGTTAGTCTGTGTTAAGAGGTTCACTTCATTTATTCACAATAGCCTTTGGAGTGCAGTGACTTGTTGAAGCGAAGCGGAAATCCCGCATCTGCGGGGCCACTGCTTTTCTGCATTACCAAGGTAATGCCTGCCTGACGGTAGGCAGGCACTCCATTAGCAGTATTTTGCTATTCTACGCTTGTCGAATCCATGTCCAAGATTTGGGTTGTTTTCTCCATGCGGGTTCTTTCTATTAAAAGTATGTTTCGCATCAGAGTTTTATTTTACCACACCATTTTATAAAAGTCAAGGTTTTTTCTTGACAAAACAGTATTTTTGTGGTATATTTTTATTAAAAGAATTGTGGGAAGGATTAACACAGAGATAACTATTTTTAAAGGCACATAGAAATCTGTGAAATTAGAGGCTAAAATAGGAGATTATAAATAACCGGTGATTTTCAGTGTTTAATGTGTTATCCGGGATAGATACTTGAATATCTGTTGGAAAACCGTGGTCTCATTATGCTTACTATATCAGGGATAGAATTGTATACAAAGATAGGCATTAGTGAGGAGGAAAGAAAGGGAAAGAGGGAGATAGATGTAGATGTGAGCATTGATGCCGATAAATTTGTAGATCTAAAAGAAGTATACAATCTAATAAGGGATACAGTGGAGAGTTCTTCTTATACCTTCATTGAGGATATAGGAAAGAAACTTCTCTCCATCCTTGCAGATAGATATACACCCAACAGTCTTACTGTAAGAGTCCGCAAGCCGCATCCCCCGATTGGTGGCAAAGTTGACTATATAGAGTGCAAGTTGGTCTATCAATGCAAAGGTAAAGCTTAAAATCTATAATTTTACATTTTAATTTTTGCACTTTGATTTCTTTGAGGATGGGGTTCCCTGCACTAACTCCCGTAGAAATTTGAAGATGCTCTTTAATATCTTTCTCCACCATCCCATAAACCCCAAGGTATCTCCTTTTCTCTCTCCATCTGTCTCATAATCAGTTCGATATCAATATGTTTTGCTATTAGTTTATGTAGAGATTCTATCCTTTTGTTATCCCCGGGTGTTATCTTGACAGTAAGATTTGAAAGCATGGATGCAAGTGTGTAGACACCTACTCTTGCTATAAGTACAGGAATACCTGTCTTTTTAAGGGCATGCAGAATGTTTGCAGGTGGTAGGTTGTTTCCGGAGAGCAAAATCCCTTTTAAATTCTTTGCTCCTTCAAAAAAGGCAGCAACAATAGCAAGGAGTACATCCAACCTGTCAGACGATGCAATAAGGAAGAGATTCTTCTTCGAATTTAGAATAAGGTCAAGCACAGCATGGGGTTCCATCGTCGCAACTGTTATATCATTTATTTCTTCTTCCAGGCCCTCATCACCAGAGATCACTGTAGCATTGGTTTCTTCTCCTATTTGAGCTATTGTGGGTGTTGCAAGATGACAGATATAAGGGACGAACCCAAATGTATGCATACCCTTAGTCTCAAGTGCCGTCCTTAGTACATTTTGTATTTTCTCATACTTATCTTCCCTTACTTTATTTATCACAATACCCAGTATCATAGCTCCCTTCAACTCAAAAAGACTTCTATTAAGCATTATTCTGTCAATGGTATTTCCTATACCTCCCTCTGCCATCATAAGAGTGGGCGCTGAGATTGCCTTTGCAACATCTGAATTTGACATATCAAGGCAGGAACCTACCCCTGCGTGTCCAGTTCCTTCAACCACAACAAAATCACTATCCTGTGCTATCCTTCTGAATGCGGAAACTATCCGCCTCTTAAAGGATCTCCTCTTTTTCGTTATGTATTCCTCTGTCAAACCTTTCTCTACTATAACAGGACTCATATCCTCAAGTCTATATGGAAGTTCGAATATCCTCTTCACAAGAACAGCATCCTCGCTAAACCTTCCACCGTTCACCTCTACATATCTCTGTGCAAGAGGTTTCATAAAACCTACCCTCATACCTTTCTCCGTCAGATACTTTATTAAACCGATGGAAATGGATGTTTTGCCTGCATTTTTCTCTGTTGCAGATATATAAATAGCCTTTGCCATTATCGGTCACTAATTTACACTTGACAATTCACTGCCTAGTTTATCGCAATACTGAAGTTCCACGGAATCCCGTCTAAAGACGCGACTTTGCCCTACTTACCTACTCTAGTTCAATCAGAACATCTCTTGATTTACTTCCCTGGTAAGGACCAATTATGCCTGCCTTTTCTAACTGGTCTATTATCCTACCCGCCCTTGCATATCCAATCTTGAAATGCCTCTGAAGGAGGGATACAGACGCTACCTGATGCCTTATTACAAGTTTCCTTGCATCATCAAACAGTTCATCCACCTCTCCAAGACTTTCTTTGAATAATTCTTTCTCCTCTGCTATTATTTTCATTTCCGTAAGGGGAGGATAATAATCAATGTTTAATAGAGTTGATCTGAGAGTACCAACATCCACATCAAGCGCTGTTTCTGCTTCCACAGAGAAATTTCCTATTCTCTCCATTGCACCAGGCATATCGGGATTTACTATTGAATCGACAAGGTCATATTCAATGATCATTTGGGTGAGTTCCTTGCAGTTTTCAAACTCTGATAAGAGCTCATTCAGCCATCTCTCTGCCCATAGGTTTGCAATTCCTTTTGCTTCTTCAGTTGATATGTATGCCCCATGTAGTCTTTCAGGTTCCCCCTTTCCCGGAGGTAAAAACAGCATATCACCTCTTCCCAGGAGTTTTTCCGCTCCGTTCATATCGAGTATTGTTCTTGAATCTGTCTTTGATGCCACTTGAAACGCAACCCTTGCAGGAAAGTTTGCCTTTATAAGCCCTGTGATTACATCCACAGACGGTCTCTGAGTAGCGAGAACAAGATGTATACCCACCGCTCTTGACATCTGTGCAAGTCTTGTTAGCGTCTCCTCTATCTCTCTCGGTGCTGTCAACATAAGATCTGCAAGTTCATCCACTATTATCACGATGTATGGTTTTTTCGTCTGTGATCTGGTATTATAACCCTCGATATCTCTCACTCCTGCTCTTGCAAATTCCCTGTATCTTGTATCCATCCATTCAAGGATCTCCTTGAGGACATCGAGTGCCTTTCTTGCGTCTGCTATAACAGGATGGATCAAATGCGGAATGCTGTTATACATCGGAAGTTCTATCCTCTTTGGATCTATCATAACAAATCTAACATCATCGGGGTCTGCCTTTGAGAGAATGCTGGCTATGATTGTGTTTATAAACACACTCTTGCCCGAGCCAGTTGCTCCTGCGATCAGAAGGTGTGGCATCGTCTGTATATCCGAGCATACAGGTATTCCTGCTATGTCAACACCCATAACGGTGGTGAGCTTGGATTTTGATGAGGTAAATCTCTCGTTGGTAAGAAGCTGTTTGAGATACACATTTTTCCGTGTAGTGTTGGGAACTTCTATCCCTATGGCAGAACTCCCTGAAATTGGCGCAACGATGCGCACTCTTGATGCTTTCATAGAAAGGGCAATGTCGTCAGCGAGTGATTCTATCTTTGATACCTTTATACCGGGGGCGGGCTTATACTCATATCGCGTGACAACCGGGCCCGGTGATATTCCAATTATCTTTCCCGATACATCAAATTCCTCGAACCTTTTCTCTATCAATTTTGCATTTCTGTTGAGTTCTTCTTCCGTAATACTTATATGATCCTCTTCCGGCTCGTGTAAAATAGAGAGAAATCTTTCCCAGAAATTTATGCCAACAGGTTTTCGAGGTCTAATTTTTACAGGAGGCTGTAAAGTCGTTTCTGGTCCAATCTCTATACGCTTTTTTCTCTTTTGTTTTATGGGAACCTCTTTAGTAGGTTTTGTCTTTCTTCTACGGTTTCTCACGGCGGGTACCATATACAGAAGTCCGGCAAAGATGAATGCGAGCAGTGCATATGTTCCTATATTCCCAAGCCATTTTGCAAGGAAAGATAACAGATTGGAGCCTATTAGTCCGCCATAAAAGCGAGGCACAATCTCAAATGTTATATCAAAAAATACGACAAGAACAGCTATGTATGCATTCCACAGTAGATATCGCCCGTAATAGATGGGTTTTATTACTCCCCATATAAACAAGATAACTGGAATGATATAAGCAACTGTACCAAACAGTGTAAAGAGAATGTAGGAGATGAAGGCACCGACTACACCGCATCGATTAGTGATGCTTTCTGCAGGAGAAAACCCCATTATCCCTTTCCGTATGTAATCTGTTTTTGCGTATGTCGCCAGGCTCACGAAAATGAGGATAGAGAGTAGTATAGAGAGGAATCTCATTATGAATATTCTCTTACCTCTGTCAAGTTTATTTAGATTACGGTACAATGCCATACTAATAAGCACCAGCGCGGATAGTGCAAATCCTGCCAGTACAGCAACAACTATAATCTTTAATATCTCCATATAGATTTAAATATCAAAAATCAAATTCTTTTTAGACACTGATTTACGCAATAACTTCTATTTTCTGGACGCTGATTAACGCAGATATGCTAAAGTTATTGAGTTATTAGGTTATTAAGTTATTAAAAGATCAATTGCCCGACGATGCGGATAGCCAATGACATAATGCCCAATGACATAATTACCTAATGACTTAATTACTGTCTTCATCCGTCTTTATCTGCGTCCAATGATTCTCACTTTTATAGCCACATCATCTTGTATGCATCCTCGTCCAGTTCCTTTAGGAAAGGGGAAGCGGAAAGATATGCCTTTGCTCTTGATGAGCGCATAGGGTATGTTATATACAATTCTCTTTTTGCCCTTGTGACAGCAACATAAAACAATCTTCTTTCTTCCTCATATTGTTCTATAGATTCATAACTCCTTGAGATAGGAAGTCCTCCATCGCAGGCGTATATGAGGAATACGGTATCCCACTCAATGCCCTTTGCGCGGTGAATGGTAGAAAGCACCACACTATCATTGCCTCTCTGTATAAAATAGGTGTCCTCTCCTGTTGCAGGCTCTGAGAGAGTAATCTCTGACAAAAATCTCGTAAGCGATCTGTATTCTCTTGCAATTTCAATAAGGACACTTATATCCTCTTTTCGTTCGTCTACATCTGGATAGGTAAGTTTAAGATATTCTTTATATCCTGATTCAAATATGAATTTTATCGCCTCAGACGGAGAAAGTTTTATTATACTGCTGAGAATCTTTTGTGCATTCTTTACTCCCGGGACCGCCTTTTCGGCCACTTCTGGTTCAATTGAAAGAAATTTGTGAACAGGAGAGCGGGCAGAGCTTATTCTATCGTAAATCTTCTGTGCAGTTATATCGCCTATGCCTTCTTCAAGTTTTAGTAATCGTTTGAAAGATACCGAATCTCTTGGATTTACAATCACACGAAGATATGAGAGGATATCTTTTATATGTGCTCTTTCAAAAAACCTGGCTCCCGACCTTATAATATATGGAATGTTCGATTTATAGAGTTGAATTTCGAGTTCTGCAGACTGATAATGGGCTCTATAGAGTATACCTATATCTTTGTAGGGGACTCCTTGAACCGCTAATTCTTGGACCTTATAAACTACGAACTTTGCCTGTTCATAAGGATCTCGTACAGCAACTACAGTTGGAGTATCACCGTTGCTCCTGACAGGAATAAGTCTTTTTTTAAAGCGCGCATCGCTTCTTTCAATTATCTGATTTGCAAAATGAAGTATCTGCGGTGTGCTTCTGTAGTTGGTTTCCAATTTATATATCTTCGTATCTGGATAGCGTAACGGGAAATCCCTTATATTTTTGTAGTCTGCTCCTCTGAATGAGTATATGTTCTGAGCATCATCACCGACCACCATTATGTTTCTGACTTGCTCCGCCATCCTGTCAGTTATTTCTGCCTGAAGCAAGTTTGTATCCTGATACTCATCAACGAGTATGTGGTTAAAGTTATATATTGGATTTCCATCACATAGAACCTGTTGCCAGTAGTAGAGAAGATCGTCAAAATCCATCAGGTTTTGCTTTCTCTTCTTTTTTTTATATTCCTTTTCTATCCTCTCGATGTCAGGAGTAAATTCGAGGAGGTATGGGAATCTTGCCGAGAGTGTTGTTGGAATATCCTGCAGTAAACTGATAGAGCTTGATATAACCTCTTTTAGGACCTTTGCTTTTGGGAATTTTCTCTCCTGTGGTATTCTACACGCCGTTTTACACTCATCTAAAAGCGAATTTGCATCACTCTCGTCAATTATCATATAATCAGGGAATAGTCCAATAGACTTTCCCATTCTGCGTAAAACCAGATTACCAATGTGATGAAACGTGCCTCCCCACAGGTTTCTCAGATTTAATCCGGTTAAAGTCTCCACTCTTGTAAGCATCTCTCTTGCTGCCCTATTCGTAAATGTGAGTAACATTATTCGGTTTGGCGGGATTCCATTTTCAATGAGCCATGCAGTGCGATATGTGAGTACTCTGGTTTTACCAGACCCTGCTCCTGCAAGTACATAAATAGGACCGTCTCCAGCGATAACACAGCGGTACTGTTCCTCGTTCAACTCCTTCGCGTAGTCGATTTTCATTGGATGTTTTTGTTTTCCTATTTAATTCTACTTTTGAATTATATCATAAAAATGTAAGTATGTCAAGGAAATTTTTGAGAAATGTTGCGTAAATTTTCAAAAAACTTGTTGACAAAGCCTAAAAATTATGGTATAATAACACAATTATGATCTAAGGAAAAAGGGAGAACCAACTAACCAACTAACCAACTAACCCTGTTATGGATAGAGAATACAAAAATGCCAGAGTACTTATGGTTGAAGATGAGTTGAGAGAAATTCTTGAGAAACTCACAAAAGAGGTATACGAAAAAAATAAAGACGAAGATAGATTACTTATTGTCGGCATAAAGAGAAGGGGCGAGATTCTTGCAAAGCGAATTGCAAAATCGCTCGGAACCAAAATTGATGTTGCATTTGGTAGTATTGATATAACACTGTACAGGGATGACCTTACATCAATAGATAAAAAGCCTATAGTGAGAAAAACAGAGATCCCATTCAATATTGATGACCAAAATCTTCTACTGGTTGATGATGTACTCTTCACAGGAAGAACAGTTCGGGCTGCCCTTACTGAACTTGTTGATTTTGGGAGGCCTAAAAGGGTACAGCTTGCAGTTTTTATAGATAGAGAGGA
>PEYP01000020.1 GCA_002774315.1 Candidatus Stahliibacteriota bacterium CG08_land_8_20_14_0_20_40_26 | reverse complement strand
GGTAATAAAAGCGATTTTATTCTTACAAGTGGATTTCCAATAAAAGACTGGCTATATTTGGGTTTGGGATACAGATTTGGTAACACAAAGGGTTATAGCATCGGAACTACTGTAAGGCCACACAAGTTTCTGTCAGTTGGATTTGTAGGCGATAAGGTTGACGATAGATATCTTTTCTCTCCAGGTGTTGGTATTAGACCGGGAACAGACAGAGTTACGCTTACATTTGATATAGAAAACTACGAGAAAGGGGATGATTCACTTAACTATACAATTGGCATGAGCATAGAGCCAGTAAGTGGGTTATTTATAAAGGCAAACACAAACGGAGATGAGTGGAAGGCAGGTATTTCCATCTCTTTTGGTAAGTTTGGATTTGATGGCAGATATGGGAAAACCGACAACTACAATGCTGGTATAGTATTCTCCAAGGAGAGATACCCTACATTTATGAAACCACAACCTTCTTTCGCTAAACTCAAGATGGAGGGTTCATATCCAGAACTTGAGAGAAGTGGATTTATTTTTGAGAGGATAGATGCACCATTCTATAAGCTCCTTACCAGGATAGAAAAACTCTCAAAAGATGATGCCTGTAAAGGCCTGCTCTTGGAGATAAAAGTACCCCCAATGCATATGAGTCAGTGGGAAGAGATAAGAGATGCACTTCTTGATTTTAAGTCAAGAGACAAGAAGATATATACATATTCAACCTATTATGGACTTGGTTCTTTATATCTTTCCTCTGTCGCGGATTCGGTATTTCTCCATCCAGCAGGAGAGATCTGGATTCCGGGAGTTCAGGCGAGGAGGATGTATTTCAAAGGAACAATGAAGAAACTCGGAATAGAGGCGCAGATAGAGAGAATAGGGAAATTTAAATCGGCTGCGGAGCCGTTCGAGAGGAAAGAGATGTCTGAAGAGGACAGCCTTCAGTTTGCCGAATATCTCGGTGATGTTTATTATCCTGTAATTGAAACGATTGCTAAAGCAAGAGGTATATCAACCGATAGTCTTCAGAAACTTGTAGACGAGGGTATTTTCTTTAGTGGAGAAGAGGCGTTAGAAACGGGAATTGTAGATGCTATCTGGAGCAAAGATAAGGTGGATTCTCTTATTAACAAAACAGGGAAAAAGGGATTTAAGATAGAGAGAGTTGTAAGCAGGAAATGGAGAGAAGATAAGGAAAAGATAGCACTTGTTGTAGCGGAGGGGAATATCATACAGGGTAAATCATCACAGGGGTACATTGGCTCGGATGATATGGTAGAGATGCTTGAGGATATAAGGGACGATGAGAATATAAAGGCAGTCGTATTCAGGGTGAATTCCGGTGGGGGAGATGCCCTTGCGTCAGAGCTGATTGCAAATGCCCTAAAAGATATAAGGGAAAAGAAGCCTGTTATTGTCTCTATGGGTAGTGTTGCTGGTTCCGGAGGATATTTTATATCCACATACGGGGATAAGATATATGCAGATAATTCAACAATCACAGGCTCTATCGGGGTGATATGGGCAAGCTTTCTTCTTAAGGGATTGTATGACAAGATTGGAATATCATGGGATATTGTAAAATTAGGTGAACATGCCGATATACTTTCCGACATCCATAAATGGGATGATTATGAGCGTGAGAAGATAAAGAAATCCGTAGAGTGGTGGTATGGTAGGTTTACAGAGGCAGTTGCATCTGGAAGGGACACAACAAAGGAGTATATCCACTCCATCGGAGAGGGAAGGATATGGAGTGGTGTGAGTGCAAAGGAGATTGCTCTCATTGATGATGTGGGGGGGATGCTTGATGCACTAAAAGAAGCGCAGAAGATGGCGAAGATAAAGGAGAGAGAAGTCGTGATATATCCCAAACCAAAGAGAGAGTTTAAGTTTGACTTGTCATTTGGTATAAACACATATCTTTCCTCGCTTAAGTCACTTCTTTCCTCGGAATACCTGTATATTATGCCATACAGAATAGAGGTAGACGAAAGGTAAACCACCACATTAATGCAAATTGCAAAGTGAAAGTAGGGTAAACCTTTAAAATTGTGGTTATATAAAAGGGGTATATATGGAAAGTGAATCTCTAACAATCAAGGGACTTATTTTGCCTACAAGCCTGGTCGTGGGAGGATTTTTAGTTGGGTTAATCTTCGACAGGATCATCCTTACTAAACTTAGAAAAATTGCTGCCAGAACAAAATGGGTAGGCGACGAAGTTGTCATTGCAGGACTTCGTGGGGTTATCATACTCTGGTTTACCATTGCCGGTGTTTATGGAGCCCTTCAGATTATTCCAATAAGTCCAAAGATGCTGGATGTCTGTCAAAAGATACTTCTGGTCATCGTTATCTTTTCGGTTACTATAGTGCTGGCTAAGATTGCTGCGGGTTTTGTTGAAGCATACTCCAGAAGAGCAAAAGGGGCTTTACCATCGACAACAATATTTATGAACCTGACGAGACTTGTGGTTTTTGCTATAGGTATACTTATTATACTTCAGTCGCTCGGTATTTCGATTACACCTTTGATTACAGCATTGGGGATTGGTGGTCTTGCTGTTGCCCTTGCCCTTCAGGATACCCTATCCAATCTATTCGCTGGGGTCCAAGTACTTATCTCAAGACAGGTAAAACCGGGGGACTATATAAAACTGGAATCCGGTGAGAAGGGTTATGTCACAGATATTTCGTGGCGAAATACCACCATTAGAGCACTCCCCAATAATATGGTTGTTATTCCAAACTCCAAACTCGCCTCCACCATTATCACTAATTATTATCAACCCGTACAGGAAATGTCGGTGCTCGTGCAGGTTGGTGTAAGTTACGACAGCGACCTTAGAAAAGTTGAAAAGGTAACCATTGAGGTTGCAAAGGAAGTAATGAACGAGGTTGAAGGTGCAGTTCCTGAATTTGAACCATTTATTCGTTATCATACTTTTAGCGATTTCAGTATTAACTTTACGGTAATTATACGCAGCAAGGAATTTGTTAGCCAATATCTTATTAAACACGAATTTATAAAAAGACTGCATGAACGCTATAAGAGAGAAGGCATTGAAATTCCATTCCCTATAAGAACAGTTTATATGAAAGAAAAGAAGAAAAATGGAGCATTATAAGAACTGAGATTATATCAAGAAGTTATTTATAAACCGAAAATATTTTTAAGCTTTGCTTAAAAAACCATTGGGTGAAATTATGGATAGACTAATAATCGTTTCAAATAGGTTGCCGATAACTATAGAAAAGAGAAAAGGTAAATTGCACTTTCGTCGCAGTGTTGGTGGTTTGGCTACGGGTTTAATCTCGTTTTATCAATTGTACGATAGTATATGGATAGGATGGTGTGGTATTCCTGCGGATAACATTGACAGAAAAGAAAAAAACAATATAGAAAAGAAGTTGATGACCGATTTTAATAACTATCCTATTTTTCTGTCCAGAAAAGACATTAGAATGTATTATTATGGTTTTTCTAATAAAACTATCTGGCCCCTCTTCCACTATTTTACCCACTATGCGGTGTATAACCAGGATTTTGGGGCGTCTTACATTCATGTGAATAAATCCTTTTGTAATGCGATTATGAAAATTGCCAAACCTGATGATGTTATTTGGATACACGATTATCATCTAATGCTACTTCCAATGTTTTTAAGAGAAAAACTACCACATGCCAAAATTGGGTTTTTCCTTCATATACCCTTCCCGTCTTTTGAGGTATTTTGCCTACTTCCGTGGAGAAAGGAGATATTGAATGGGCTCTTGGGGGCTGATTTAGTTGGATTTCACACATATGATTATGTGCGTCATTTTTTAAGCAGCGTTCGTCGTCTTTTGGGTTATGAATACACCCTCAATCTGGTTACCACTGCTAACCGTAGAGTACAGGTAGATGCCTTTCCAATGGGAATAGACTACGAAAGATTTGCAAATGCAATATACAATGCACCAGTGAAAAAAGAGATCAACAGAATTCGAAAAAAATTGGGAAACCGTAAACTAATTTTATCTGTCGATAGATTAGATTACACAAAAGGGATTCCTCAACGCATTGAGGCATTTGACCTATTTCTGGAGGAGAATCCAGAATACAAGGAAAAAGTAACCCTTGTTATGGTTGCAGTACCTTCTCGAACGGGTGTGGAGGCCTATATGTTACTCAAAAAGGAAGTGGATGAACTGGTTGGCAGGATAAATGGTAAGCATGGAACTATTGGCTGGCTGCCCGTGTGGTATCTGTACCGTTCCTTGTCTTTTAACCTCCTTGCTGCTCTTTACTGCGTTGCGGATGTTGCTCTGGTGACTCCCTTAAGGGATGG
>PEYP01000027.1 GCA_002774315.1 Candidatus Stahliibacteriota bacterium CG08_land_8_20_14_0_20_40_26 | reverse complement strand
GTGATTGCAGTTGATTCTGATGAGGAAAAGGTTAGAATAGCATCGGAGTTTGCTACTGTAGCCGTCCAGTTAGACGCAACAGACACAACTTCTCTACAAAAAGTGGGGCTTAAAGATGTGGATGCTGCTATTGTAGCGGTAGGAGAAGATATATCTGCATCTATCCTTGTGACAATGATATGTAAAGATTTTGGCATTCCGATGGTAATATCAAAGGCTACTGACCCCCTTCAGGGAAAGATACTGGCAAAAATAGGGGCAGACAGAGTTGTTTTCCCCGAACGGGATATGGGAGAAAAACTTGCAGAATCCCTTGCATCACCTGGTATTTTCGATTATATATCTGTTTCAAAGGATTATTCAATAGTGGAGTTATCAGCCCCCACGACCTTCTGTGGTAAGACAATCGGTGAGGTAAACATCAGAGCAAAATATGGCGTCATGCTCATTGCGATTAAGCACAAGATTCCCGGAATAGATGAAAGAGGCGAACCAACATTTACTGAAGATATTATAATTGCACCAACTTCCAAAGATGAAATAGCAACGGGAGATACCCTTGTTCTTCTCGGCAAAGTCAAGGATGTAGAAAAATTAAAAAAGATTATATGAAAGCAAAACCAGAACTTGAGGACCTTATAGAGGTTGCAAAATTCAACTTTCTCTCATCGAGATACGAGGAGGCTATAACAACATGGCTGAAGGCACTTAAATTGTCACCCAACAACTCGCAAATCTATTGTAATATGGGTATAGCTTACGAAAGTCTCAATCAGCTGGATAAAGCGAGGGAGTGCTTTAAGAAAGCGGTAGAGTTAGAGCCTGAAAACCAACAAGCAAAACAACACCTTGAAAAGATTGTTGGGGCATAAGAAAAGAGCAATACTTATGTATTCAAGATATTTTATATTACTGATGTCCTTTTTTCTTTTCACAGGAGGAGGGAGGCAGGTTATGTTTATAAGAGAACCAGCAGTAGCAGGGACATTTTACTCCTACGATGCAAAAGAACTAAACTCTACTATAAAAAGATTTATAGATAATACTGATGACCTTGCTATTAAAGGAAATATCAAAGGACTTATATGCCCACATGCGGGATATGATTTCTCTGGTCAGACTGCTGCATATGCCTATCGTCAGATTGAAGGGAAAATCTATAAAACAGTAGTGGTAATGGGTCCTTCTCATCATGCCTACTTTAACGGTATAAGCATCCAGCCTGAAGGATACTTTCGAACACCTCTTGGAAATGTCGAGATAGACAAAGAGTTTGTCAAGCGACTCTATGAAAAGATAAACTTTGCTGGATACATTGAAAAGGTTGATATACCTGAGCACTCCGTTGAGGTGCAGATTCCGTTTCTTCAGTATATTCTGGGAGATTTCAAACTTGTTCCCATAATTATAGGTAATCAATCGATGAACATCGTATCAGAACTTGCATCTGCACTTATATCGCTTGCGGACGATGATCTCTTATTTGTTGCGTCATCAGACCTCTATCATGGCAACGACTACGATGAATGTAAAAGAAAGGTAGATAGTGCTGTAGAACTTATTAAAAATTTCGATGCAAAGGGATTTCATATGATGGCAACTAAGGAGGGAGATGTCGCCTGTGGATACGGCCCCATAACAACTGTAATGCTTATCTGTAAAGGTCTTGGGGCAACTAACATTTTAAATACCGGGGTTACAAACTCCAGTGATGTTACAGGCGCAAAGGCTACTGGTAGATATGTAGTTGGATATTCAAGCTTCGTTATGTATAAAGAGATAGATAGTGCTTCAAAAACACAAAAGGATTCTGGTAAAACGGAAACAGAGAAAGAAAAAGATAAACGAAAAACCCTTACAAAAGAGGAAAAAGAAACACTGCTTACAATCGCAAGAAAATCTATAGAGAACGCATCAAAAGGGCAATTACTCCCACAGGTAAAGACGGAATTGCCTATTTTGAAAGAGAAGAAGGGAGCATTTGTCACGATTGAGAAACACGGGCATCTACGCGGATGTATCGGTTATATCTATCCAGTAAAGCCCCTTTACGAGACTATAAACGAGATGGCAAGACAGGCTGCAATAGGTGATCCAAGATTTCCTCCGCTGAAAGAAAATGAACTTGATGAGATCAAGATAGAGATATCCGTTTTGTCTCCTCTAAAAAGAATAAAAGAGATAAAAGAAATAACAGTGGGTAAACATGGGTTATATATCATAAAAGGAGCGTACTCTGGTCTTCTGCTTCCACAGGTTGCTACAGAATATAGATGGGACGAAAAAACCTTCCTTGAAGAGGTTTCAATGAAGGCAGGATTACCACCATACGCATGGAAGGATGCTGAACTATATATATTTGAGGCAGAGGTGTTTGGAGAGGAGTAAGAAAGAAGCTAATCATATCTTAACAAGGTATAGACATCGTAGTCCTTTAATTTCTCTCTTCCTTTGAGAGATTCAAGCTCAATAAGAAATGCAACGCTTATAACCTCCCCCCCCAGTCTTTCAACAAGTCTACAGATTGCAGATGCCGTTCCACCTGTAGCCAAAAGATCATCAAACACAAGAACTTTTTCGCCTTTCTTTATTGCGTCACGGTGAACCTCAAGTATATTTTTCCCATATTCAAGTTCGTAGTCTTCTTTTATAACTTTATAGGGGAGCTTTCCGGGTTTCCTGACCAAAACTATACCTGCATCAATAATATATGAAAGTGCTCCACTGAAGATAAATCCTCTTGCCTCTACGGATACTATCTTATCAATCTCCTTGTCCTTGTAATACTCCGCAAATATATCTATTACTTTTCTAAATGTGTCTCTATCTTCGAGGAGAGGGGTAATATCCCTGAACAGTATTCCTTTTTTGGGGAAATCAGGAATACTCCTTATAACCCTTTTTAAATCCTCCACACAACCTCCTAATGTTATGTCAATTAATATGCCTTAGCAAATACAACCCTTCTCTTTGATTTTTTTCCACAGAAGATACATTTACCATCCTCCTCTTCCGTATCTATGGAAATACATCTAATTGTCATATTCGTCTCGTTCTGTATGTTTGTTTCGCATTTCGCTCCCCCACACCAGTGAGAAAGAATAAATCCCGTTTTGTGTTTGAACTCATTCCAATCATCCACAAGATAAGTGTTATCATCCATAAATCTTTTCGCTTTTATGAGGAGATTCTTTTGAATTTCGTTCAGGATTCTTATAATAACTTCCACAGCCTCACTACTCTTTACTACCATCCTTGTTCCTTCATCCCTTCTTGCAATTGTTACTGTGGAGTTCTCTATATCTCTCGGCCCTATTTCTACCCTCAATGGTACACCCTTCATTTCCCATTCGTTGAACTTGAACCCAGGCGTAAATTCCTCTCTTGTATCAACCCGAACTCTTAGAGACGAACCCGAATCTTTGTTACTGTTTTTCAATCTCTTCTTAAGAGAAAGAACTGCCTTTACTGTTTTCCCTTTTTCATCCCCTTTCCATATAGGGACTATAATAACTTGTATTGGTGCAATACTTGGTGGTAGAACCAGTCCTTTGTCATCTCCGTGTACCATAACGACTGCGCCTATAAGACGGGTGGATACACCCCAGGAAGTCTGCCATACATAGTCAAGTTTATTCTCTTTTGTTTGATATGTTATATCAAAAGCTTTCGAGAAATTTTGCCCGAGATCGTGCGACGTACCTGCCTGAAGTGCTTTGCGGTCACCCATCATTGCTTCAATGGTATATGTCTCAATCGCACCCGCAAACCTTTGGGATAAAGTCTTTGTTCCATATATAACAGGGATTGCAAGGGTATTTTGCATAAAATCTCTGTAAATAGCAAGTATGGTAAGTGCCATTTCACTTGCTTCATCGTGAGTTGAATGGGCTGTATGTCCCTCTTGCCAGAGAAATTCTGTGGTCCGAAGGAAAAGTCTCGTTCTCATCTCCCATCTTACAATATTTGCCCACTGGTTGATTAAGAGAGGTAAATCTCTGAAGGATTGTATCCACTTGCTGAACATTGCGTTTATAATAGTCTCAGAGGTTGGTCTTACAATGAGTTTTTCTTCCAATTCCTTGCCTCCACCATATGTGACAACTGCAAGTTCAGGGGAAAAACCAGCAAGATGTTCCTTTTCCTTATGTATAAAACTCTCCGGGATAAAGAGAGGAAAGTATGCATTCTGTACCCCAACAGATTTAATCATCTTGTCCAGTATAGACTGTATATTCTCCCATATCCCGTAACCATAAGGTCTGATGACCATACAGCCTTTTACAGGCGCATAATCAGCAAGTTCCGCCCGCAAGACAATATTATTATACCATGTAGAAAAATCCTTTTCTTGAGATGTTAGTTTGTTCATAAGATACTCCTAGTATTTTGGTTTTAGACGATTATAGATTGTAGTGTTGTTCACCACAAAGACACTAAGATTTCAGATTGTAATCAATAAAAGGATAAAGGTTAAAGGATAAATGACTAATGACTTAATTACTTAATAACCTAATTCCCTGATAGCTCGATAGCCTGATCGCCTAATAGCCATTCTCTCATCAGCGTTAACCCGCGCCCAAATTTCATATCAGAACCTAAAATCTGCCCAGACGCTTATCCCCACAGTTCTTGTATGCGTACGTGACATACGGTCGTTATCTTCCCTGAAATCTATTCTTGCACCACCTGTGATATTGGATGCAAAGTTATAGCTCACCCCGGGCGTTATTGTGAATCTATACCTGTCCTTGCTCTTGCTATCATTGGTAATATCTTGTCCTCCATCCCAGGAATAATTTACATCGAGATTTGTGTTGAGATTACCAGAAAATCTTACCTTACTCAAGAAGGGAATTTTTATTCCTGTTGGAGCACTGAATGCATAGCTATTGGATGCTCCAATTTTAATATGTTGTTCTTCCTTTTCGAAAAACATATTACCACCTGTGTGTGTCTTGGTATATCTGCTTGAGAAAGAGGAGGTAATTCTTGAAGAAATTCCTGATTTCCATTGTAGATTTAGAGATGGACCTAACGAAACATCCCGGGTCTCTCCACTGGGCTCATTGATCTCATAACCATCGTAGGTCTCGTATATCCTTAAATTCGATGAGAGACTTATACTCGAGAGAATATTTTTGAGTTTCCAGAATTTTTCAATAGAAGAGAGACTAAATCGAACATCGGGAAAGGTTCTACTCTTACTCCATCGCTTGTTGTCTATACTCCCACCCCAAGTTTCGCTCGCTCTGTAGGCGTAAGAGAGGTTTATTATTTTCCACTTAAATCCTGATGATATTGACATATCTCTGCTCGTTTTCTCACTGTCTTTCGCATTTATAATTTTATCAACTTCTGCTTCAGGGGAAAAACCAAATATAAACTCTCTCTTTGGTCTTCCAAGAAGGGAGTACAAACCAGCGGAGCGTGATAATGAGTAAGAAAAATTCGGATTTGTGAAAAGTTTTGTAAGCCCCTGTAGAAATCTAATTTTATTACTTATCTGTTGCAGGTTGATCGCCAGGTCTATATCAATAGCGTTTGTGTTTATTGCATCTCTTACAGGTATACTATCTCCATCTATTATCTCAATTTTCTCTATGCTGTTATCCTCATTGTATCTCGTGGTATATGAGAATTTTTGAGTAATAAAATTCAATATATGCGGAGAAAAACTGAAGGCAAGATTCTCATTCCTTGAGACTTCCCTTAAAAAATTGATATCATTTGAGGAGTTAATGCTATAACTGGTTATAATAGCATTTACAGGAGAATATGATATGCTTGCTTGGTCCGTACGAATAACAGGATTTGGGCTCTCTATCAGCACAATTGAATCCCTTAAAACCTTATATCGTTTGGTCTCTGCCTGTGAATAAGTAGAACTTATACGGAAGTTGTTGGGATAATATTTTACGCCCATCCCAAACAATTTCAGCTCGTTAAATTTAGGGCTACATCCATACCCTGCTGAAAGATTTATATTTTTCGTAGAGTCTATCGTTGCAGGACCAGAAATAAACTTTTCCCTGTAAGCTGCATTTGCAGTAATGTTGTCAAGCGTATAAGCAAGAAACTTGTTTTCAGATTTCGATTTTGAGAATGAAATTTTTACATTCCTCGGTGTTGTAACTGTTTTTTCTTTTTCGCTTTCCTCATTTGAAAGCACAACATCCGAATTCATAGGGTACATCGGTAGGACAGTCGTGTTGCCCATATCTCCGCTTACCGGGATTGAAATACCCCACGATGATGGAAAAAACTTCCCTAATCCCAAATTAAAAGTGGCATTATAGGAATTTGACAGGCCTCCTTGAGGAACCATCTCCTGCCCAAATTTTCTAAAATATGGGTCCTGTCTGCTGTATGCAAGGCTCATATTCATAAAATCTGCAAACTTGAGGGAGGTGCTTCCGCTTGCTGCAAGTCCGATATTCTTCTTCACATCCAGCAGTCTTATATCATCAACCCAGATCTCTCCATCTACTCCTGCATCCGGTATAACACCTATTTCTACCATTTTTATATTGGTGATGGATGGATTACCCAAGACAAAACAACTGTCTTCTCCATACAGCCTATGTCCAAACAAGGAATCCTGCGGCAAGGTATCTCTTTCTTTTTTTAAATGCGTTAGTGAATCCAGCGGTATCTTTATATCCCTCCAATTATTGCTTGGTATACTCACCCTGTATTCATAGTAATTCAATGTATCACCTCCCACACGGATAAAAAACTTCCCTCCGCCCGTTAGGTTTACTCCTTTTAAGTATAATGCAAGGGTATTGTACTGGATAAACTTTTTTGCAGTTCCATACACAATATATGCAGAACCCCTTTTTCCATCATGAAATATCATCGAAATGGAACTCTCTCTTTCCTCTCTACCATACGGATCTCTCTCTGGTTCATATGGAGGGTCATATGGAGGCACTCCAGTATTTTCCTGATTGTCTCTGAGTGAGAGTTCAATCTCTCCCCTCTTTTCCCATCTATTACCAACGACTTCCATAGTAGCAATATCCATAGTATCAGGTCCCTCTACCCATAATCTTGCGTACCTTACAAATGACCATCTTGGGCTGCCTGTTTCTACTGCTCCTTGTAAAGGAATGCGATAGAGTCTCCATCCATTATTCCCCTCCTGAACAGGTTTATCTGACGAGAGATCTATTCTAAAGGAGAAATAGTCATTCTTTCTGTTCAGCGAACCGTCACTATCAAGATCTTCCGTATCAAAACGTCCATTTCCTTCTGTTCCATTTACACTTGAGTAGTTATCAGGGTCACTAATAGAATAATGATAATCATCATTTCCATCGTCACCAGGTATATTTTTTTCGTCCTCACCCATAACTCCGTCAAGCCCTGTGTCTTCCCCCAGCCCGATATCAAGTTTCCCGTTGCCGTTTTTGTCTTCTGTACGAGGAGTATCTGTTTCGTTTCTCTTTATCTCGCTCCACTTATCCTTATACAACGCCTCTTCTGGTATATTTGAACCAATATCTATATGTATTATTCCATCTCCTCTTGCCCATACCTCCAGAAATTCGGATTTCTCAAAATCCGCGCCATCTCGAGATATGAGAGTGAGCAGACTTCCCCACTTACCTTCGCACTCAATTCGCAGTATGCTCTGTTTTTCATTTTTTCTGTACTCGGGTAAGGATGTAAATATCTCTCCTCTTCTTATCCCATCCCTCGGATTATACCATCTCAGTGGCTCAAAATCACCCAGGCTCATCGGAGGTGGCTGACTGCCATAAGACCAGTTTCCTCTGCCTATACCAAGCGATGTGGATGTTCTCGTTCCTTCCATATCATCAATGTATACCTTATCCCTGGTATTCGGATTGGGAGCAGAAAAACCCATATCAAACTTTACATCAAACGACGAAGGAACATCAGTCTTCACAAACGGGATAAGATTGACAAGATGAGTAAATATAGAGGGAGTTATTGAATATCTGCCATCTATCTCACCAAGTAATGTCTGGGTAGGTTCACTTCCAAGTTTTGGCCTCTTGTCAAAAGAAGCCGATGAGTGATATATAAGCGTAGAGCCGAACTTTAGATTGCTTCCCCTATCATAATTTACCCTTGCCCCGAGTAGATTCTTTGACGCAACTTGCATAAATGGCAGATGCTGATAATCAATAACAATTCTGGCATTTGGGTCTTTTATTATGCCCTCTCTAAAGGTGAGTTCACCAATATCATAGTTTACATCATAATGGACATTTCTTTTTAACTCCTCGCCATCCATAGTAATCCTCTCGCTGCCTTCAAGTATGTTGAGCCCGAGTGAATATCTCTTCTGGATTCCCTTATATCTCATCCATATATAGTATTTTCTTCCAATGTTTGCAGCCAGATTTGGAATGTCATATATTGAATCCGGATCAGGAAGTTCCATAAACGGTCTCTCGAACGGGAATATTACTATTCCTAGGTTGAAATCTACAAATTTTCTATCTATAGTGCCGTCAGCCTTTGCCATACCCAGATATCTAAGAAATGTCGTGTCTCCGGAAACAAATTCCTCATTCTCTCCTGCTCCTTTCTTATCCTTGAATATCTTCATTTCAAAAGATTCAGGTGTGACATTTGCTCCTGGAAGCGTGTATATATTTTTAAATTCGTAGTTCCATGAGGCATACTGTGGATGTTTGTCATTCTTCGTCCTCTTAAGCATCTTGAGTATCATAGGAGAGGATATGTCGTTTCCTACCGTATCCATAGTCCCATTTGCAGTCTTATATACAAGGATAAAACCAATTGTTCTATAATCAAAGTTTCTCCTTAAGTCTACTATCCGATTACTTCTATTTAATACAAAATCCTTATTATCGCCTTGCTCTAACAGTTGAAAAAAAGCAGATGTACTGTCAGGACTCCCGGTTTCTATATTATAGTCTACTGCCTTTCCTCGACGGACTCCTTCCTCACTTTCAAGTGCTGAGGCGTACAATCTCATCTCTATAATAGAGTCACTCTCTGCAATAATATTGCCCAAACTGAAGAACCTATCCTTTATAAAGTCCGTATCCCATAGTCTTACAGAATCTTCTATAGCTCCGCCTACAAAATTCTTTTGTAGAATATCACTCTCCTCTTTGCTTGCTATAGCGGTGATATCAAACGGACCGAGCTCTGCAAGAAACTTCATTCCAAAGAGACCTTTATGTGCCGTAGGGGCTCCTATGATACTGGCAGGTAAGGAGATATCTGTATTGCCCGCATTTATCTCCTTTATTACCTCATCCTCATCACCTTTATACTGAAGCCTTATGGTATTCTTAATGTCAAATTCACGTTGTGAGTCATGGTCAATGAATACATGCATCTTTTGACCTATTGTCCCCTGTAAATTTACCCGCAATTGCTGTTCCATCTCAAGTTGTGGCAAGAGAGACCTCTGGTATGTCTCTCTCTGTATGGGATTTACTTCCTGTGTATTCGAGCCTCCAAACTCTACCCTCTCGTTGCCTGATATCTTCAGTTCTCCTCCCTCGCCAATCAATCCAGCTACAGGCTTTGGGAATCTTATCGGTATGTATATATTCGGTATGAGTCCTTCTCCACCTCTCTGCCCTTCTGCTATTTCTTCCTGAAGGGTATTCTTCCACATAGATTTTATAATACTTCTCATTGAATAATCTATATAGTCTTTAAGAGGAATTACTTCTATATCGAGGAATACTCCGTCTTTTACCTTGACATATGTAATATATCCCCAATTCCAATCTATATCTACGCGGGTAGAGTAGAAAGACTCTCCTTTTAAGGTGAGAAAGGAGAGAAGAGAATAGAGAATTAGTGGAACCAAACTACCTCCTCAGAGCCCCGCTCAATAGAGTGAGTAGCCAGAATTAAAATATGGATTTCTTACACAAACTCCCAAATACTCCATATCATCGGATAAACTTACTCACTCAAAAATGGGCCCATACTGAATGCTTCCCGTTT
>PEYP01000035.1 GCA_002774315.1 Candidatus Stahliibacteriota bacterium CG08_land_8_20_14_0_20_40_26 | reverse complement strand
TTATTAAGTCATTAAAAGATTGATTGCCCAGGGATGTAGATAGCCAATAACCTAATTACCTAATAACTTAATTACTGTATTTTTATCTGCGTTAATCTGCGGTTAAAGAGCTCTTTCTTTTGACACTGATTTACACAGATTACACTGATTTATTTAAAAATGTTTTTTAAAAGAATTTTCTCTGTGTTAATCTGTGTAATCTGTGGCTAATAATCTGTGTAATCCGTGGTTGATATTTGATTTTTTAAAGGGGGTGTTATGCAAGACGAAAAGAAGAAAAGTTTAGACCTCGCTCTCCAGCAGATTGAGAAGGCTTTTGGCAAGGGAAGTATAATGAGGCTTGGGGAGAAGGGAATCAGATTGGAAGAGGATACAATATCAACAGGGTCAATCGCGCTTGATTCAGCACTCGGAATTGGTGGGATACCACGGGGAAGGATAATAGAGATATATGGTCCTGAGTCATCAGGGAAGACCACACTTGGCCTCCATATAATAGCAGAGGCACAGAAGAAGGGAGGAGTAGCTGCATTCATTGATGCAGAACACGCGCTTGACCCTATATATGCGGGGAATCTCGGTGTTGATGTGGATAATCTATTGATCTCTCAACCGGACACAGGGGAACAGGCACTTGAGATAGCGGAGACACTTGCAAGGAGCGGGGCAACGGATGTAATCGTTGTGGATTCTGTTGCAGCGCTTGTTCCAAGAGCAGAGATAGAAGGAGAAATGGGTGATTCACATATGGGGCTTCAGGCAAGACTTATGTCGCAGGCGCTGAGAAAACTTACATCTGTCCTGTCAAAATCAAAGACCGCTGCTATATTCATAAACCAGGAGAGAATGAAGATAGGGGTTGTGTTCGGGAACCCAATGACTACACCTGGAGGGCTTGCCCTCAAATTCCATGCCACTATGAGGCTGGATATACATCGCTCATCACCTATAAAAAGTGGAGATCAGAAGATAGGGAATCATATCTCAGTAAGGGTGGTGAAGAATAAACTTGCCCCTCCATTCAGGGATGCAGAATTTGATATACTGTTTGGCAAGGGTATCTCAAAGGAGGGAGAACTTGTTGATATTGGTGTAAAGGAGGGAATAATATCAAAATCGGGAACCTGGTTCTCGTACGGGAATGAGAGGCTTGGACAGGGTAAGGAAAATGCAGTTGAATATCTTTCTGCCAATCCCGCAATAAGAGACGAACTTGAAAAGAAGGTAAAAGAGAAGATTGGTCTTGTAAGAGTCAAGGGCAAGGATAAAGGACAAGGGAAAAGGATAAAGGATAAAGGATAAAGGAAAAAGTACAGATTGAAGATTGTTTACCACCCTGCCTACCGGCAGGCAGGCAAGACACGAAGACACTAAGAAAGGCACTAAGGGTTTTTTATTATTTATTTCTTCTTTGTGTTCTTTGTGGTAAATTGCGCTATCTCTTCGTGCCTTTGTAGTAAGTTTTTTGATTGACGATGAATAGATTTTTCTGCCTGTTGATTCTTATTGCTTTTCCTCTCTTTCCATTTGAGCTTGAGACAGATATTGAAGGTGAGACATCAGAGGAGATGATAGAGCTCCTTGAGAGCCTTTTGGAAAATCCTGTGGATGTGAATACCGCCACAAAAAAGAACCTCCTTTCTATACCTTTCATAACCGAAGAGATTGCAGATGGTATAATCAGGGCGAGAGAGACAAGAGGTGGTTTTACTGACAAGGATTCTTTTAGGAAGCTAATCCCACTAATAATCTATGAAAGGATAGAGCCCTTTGTGGTTGTTATTCCACCAAAGGTTGTAAGCCGGAGACCTTCTATTTATCCCGAGGTTAGAGTCAGAACAAGGGTAGAAAACAGGTATCCCAGAGATGATAGAGCTCCTGGTAATGCCCTCGGATTATACAACAGGATATTGATAGATTATGGACAGTTTAGCGGGTGCGTTCTGCAGGAAAAGGATGAAGGTGAGCGGGATTTTGTAGATTTCCTTGCCTTTGGTGTGAAGGCGAAAAATGTTGGGCATTTAGAAGATGTAGTCGTCGGATATTACGGGCTTGATTTTGGGGAAAGACTTGTTCTTGCTTCTCCTGTTCTCACATTCAAGGGCTCACCATACCAGATGAGAAGGAAAGGTATCCATCTTTATACCATAACAGGTGAGAATACATATAAGAGGGGGATTGCCCTCAAAACGGAGAAATTTGGTTTGTTTGATATATCTCTTTTCTATTCAAACGCCTCACTTGATGCAAGAGGCAGCGATTCTGTATATTACACATATTCGGCAGACCATATCACATCTGCCTGGGAAGATATTAAAGACAGGGTAAAAGAGGTAATCTATGGGGGACATATAGATATCTCGGGGGGATATGGCACAATCGGAGCAACATACTATCACGCATCTGACTACGATAGCAGTGAAAAAAGGTCATATTCACCAGCTTCGGTAAATTTCAGCATTCCCGGAGGTAGAGTTACTTTCTTCGGAGAGGTTGCGTACTCAAGAGATTTTGCAGCGGTCTGCGGTGTAAAATCCCGGGGGGATAAGTTTATGGGGGATGTTGTCTTGCGCTATCTTCCGAGGTCTTTTTTCTCCCCACATTCATCCCCGTTCTCTGACAGGAGAATCTCCTCATACGGGTTATTGAATGACAAAGGCATATACACCTGTCTTCTCTTTAAGCCCTTCCCCAAAACGGAGTTGACCATCTATGGCGACCATATGGAGTGGGAGGACGATGAACTACCGGGAAGAGGCTATGAATACAGGATAATACTGGATAGACGGATTACGAAGGGATTTGAGCTTGGTGTAAGTTATAGATATAAATGCAAGGATGACGATTATGCGAGGTTTGCAAGGGTGGAGATGGATGTCAGTGCTATAAAGTGGATAGGGCTGAGGTTGAGAACAGAATGGGCAGAGGAGAACGATACCCTCTCTGGAGAACTTGTCTTCGGAGATGTATACATACATCCGCTGAATACACTGTCAATAAATTACAGACACATAATATTTGACAGCGACCTTACAAGGTTCAAGTTTACAGAATATGAGAGGGAACTTCCGGGGGTTATGGGGAACAAGTTTATAACAGGTCATGGGAGGAGGAATTATCTGCTTGTAAGTTACAAACCCTTTAAGTTCTTGCGGTTTTCTGTGAAATATGAGGAGACATTCAAGAAGTCATCAAAGCTTTCGGGACAGGTAGACCTCAATTTGACAAAAATCAAAAATTAAATATCAAAATGTAAAATTGTAGGGCACGGTTTTAACCGTGCAAATAACATGACTGATTTTAACCACAAAGTTCACAAAGAACACAAAGAAAGTCTAAAACTTTTTCCTTTAACCTTTATCCTTGTTCGTAGTGTTCTTTGTGGTGAAAAAGAACTAACCACGAAGACACAAAGAGCACGAAGTTCACGAAGAAGGAAATGGAAAATAATTAAAAACCTTAGTGCCTTTCTTTGTGTCTTCGTGTCTTGGTGGTGAAAAAATGGATTGTAGGGCACGGTTTTAACCGTGCAGATAACAGTGCGGACAATGACCATGTAGGGACAGGGCTAGTCCCTGTCCGAAAGGCGGACAACCACGAGGGTTGTCCCTACACCCTGACCGACAATCTGACCAAACACGTAGGGACAGGGCTAGTCCCTGTCCGATGTGAGAATAGATAAAGATGGATGAAAATAACCTCATAAAACGGAAATCGCCTAGGCTCAAAGAATTTGATTATTGCGAAGCACGACCTTATTTCATAACGATTTGTACTAAAGATAAAATACCGTATTTTGAAAATCAGAAAATTGCAAAGAAGGTTATCGAATGTTTGTTATCTGAAAGAAAACAGATGGGATATTTAATCTTTGCTTACTGTCTGATGCCAGATCACCTTCACATACTACTTATGCCTGATTCTGCCCAACAATCTGACCGAACACGTAGGGACAGGGCTAGTCCCTGTCCGAAGAAGGTTTATCCTGGTCCAATATCAATTTCCCAGTTTATAGGTGCCTTTAAAAGTAAATCCACACATTTATTCTGGAAGTGTAAAGGAACAGGTAAATTATGGCAGGGACGTTTTTATGACCATATTGTAAGAAGTAATGAAAATCTTGTTAAAACCGCAGACTATATTTTACAAAATCCAGTGCGTAAAGGCATCGTAGAGAGGGCAAATGCTTACCCTTATTCTGGGCTAGTAGATGAAATCCCTATGTAGGGACAGGGCTAGTCCCTGTCCGAAAGGCGGACAACCACAAGGGTTGTCCCTACAATCTATAATATTTGCTTTTTGCTATTTGATTTTGTAATGGGGGTTTTATATGAAAATCAGCGTGATAGGATGTGGGTATGTTGGGCTTATAACGGGTGTCTGTCTTGCAGAGATGGGACATTCTCTTATCTGTGTGGATAACAATGAGG
>PEYP01000002.1 GCA_002774315.1 Candidatus Stahliibacteriota bacterium CG08_land_8_20_14_0_20_40_26 | reverse complement strand
GCATAGATGCTACAGGACCAGATATTCATTTGGGATTTGCTGTACCCTTGAGGAAACTCCGACAATGTCAGGAACTCGGGCATATTGCAGTTCTTGTTATAGGCGATTTTACAGCGAAGATTGGTGATCCATCAGGAGAGTCAAAGACAAGACCCGTTCTCACGGATGAGGAGATAGAAAACAATATGGCAAGATACAAGGAGGACATATTTACGATATTGCTACCGGAAAGAACAGAGTTCAGATATAACTCTGAGTGGAGTGCACCCTTAAGCTCTACTGATGTAATTAGACTTGCTCAGAAGGTGACACTTGCAAGGATTATAGAGAGAGACGATTTTGAAAAGCGATTAAAAGAGAATACCTCGATATCACTTCATGAGTTGTTGTATCCCATTTTTCAGGCATATGATTCTGTTTTTATAAATGCGGATATAGAACTCGGTGGTACCGACCAGACATTCAATCTTCTTATGGGAAGGGAACTCCAGAGGGAGTTTAAAAAGACTCCCCAGATATGCATCATACTGCCTTTGCTTGAAGGACTTGATGGTGTACAAAAGATGAGTAAATCATACAATAACTACATTTCAATAAAAAACCCACCGGGTGAGATGTTTGGCAAGATTATGTCCATTCCTGATTCGCTTATAGTGAAATACTATGAACTGTGTACAGACCTCCCACAGGAGAAGATTGAAAAAATAAAAGAAATACTTGCATCTGGGGCTAATCCCAGGGATATGAAGGCAAGACTTGCAAAAGAGATAGTAAAGATGTATCATTCAGAGAAAGCAGCGGTTGAGGCAGAAAGGGAGTTTGAAAGGATTTTCAGGGAGAAGGGCATCCCAGATGACATTGGTAGTTATACGCTTAAGGGAAAGATCTGGATAGTGCGATTGCTTCAAAATGTGGGATTTGCCACAACAGGCAGTGAAGCAAGAAGACTCATAAACCAGGGTGCAGTTGAATTAGATGGAGAGGTTATTAAAGATGTGAACTATGAGGTTGACAGAGGTGGTGTATTGAGAGTGGGGAAGAGGAGATTTATAAAATTGGTGAAATAGATTTTTTCTTTAAGAGAGATTTTTATACTTTTTTATAGTTTAAACCTTGTACGCAACTTTGGCATAAGGAGGATAAAAGTATGAAAGGACAATCATCCAAGTCCGAACCTCTGCAAAGGAGGAGAGCCACCATGGGACTTATCAAACCCCTTGGGCCTGTCCCTAACTTAGAGGAGCATGTACAACTCGATTGGTGGCGACGCATCTTCAATTCAATCTACTTAAAAACAGATGCAGATGTGGTGAATGATCAGCGCATCACCAGAGAAGAAGTTGACCTATTCTCAGAAATTCTCAAGATATCACCAGAAGATAAGATTTTGGATTTATGCTGTGGACAGGGACGACATTCTCTTGAACTGGCAAGGCGGGGATTTCGAAATGTTGAAAGTTTGGATCGGTCCCACTACTTGATTCAAAAGGCAAAAGCACAGGCGAAAAAAGAGGGTCTGAATGTTAAATTTAGAGAAGGAGATGCAAGAAAAGTCCCATACCCACCTGATACCTTTGATGCGGTGATGATCCTGGGAAACAGTTTTGGCTATTTTGAAACGATCCGGGGTGATATGAGAGTTCTGCAAGAGGTTTTAAGGGTACTCCAGCCCTGGGGACGACTTCTCATCGATGTTGCGGATGGGGAGTATTTACGGGAACGCTTTCAGCCCAGATCCTGGGAGTGGATAGACAAAAAGCATTTTGTCTGTCGGGAGCGTTCACTTTCACTGGACAAACAGCGTATAATCTCACGAGAAGTGGTTACCCATGTGGAAAAGGGTATTATTGCGGATCAATTTTATGCCGAGAGAATATATACACAAGACAGCCTGAGCGAACTTCTGAAAACAACGGGCTTCAGCAAAATTACTATACATGGTACGATGTCGCCTGATTCACTGCGAAATCAGGATTTAGGGATGATGGAGAGGCGAATTATTGTTACCGCTGTAGTCCGTAAAGAGTGGACACCAATAAAAGTCAAGAGAAAAATGACCTTAAGAAATGCGGTTGTGCTCCTCGGTGATCCCACAAAACCCGATCCCCTGAAGCCTTTAGGTATCTTTGATGACGATGACCTCTATACGATCGATCAACTGAAAGGCGCAATGAGAGAATTGGAGCAGACCGGAAATTATCGTTTTAAATACCTTGCCAATCACGATACCCTCGTTCAAGACCTTGTTAAAATCAGAGAAAAGGGGAAAATAGACATTGTATTTAATCTGTGTGATGAAGGGTATTCCAATGATGCAAGGGAAGAACTACATGTGCCAGCTTTGCTGGACATAATAGGGATTCCATATACAGGATCTGGACCTCAATGCCTTGCTTACTGCTACGACAAATCATTGGTGCGCGGCATCGCCCAAGAGATGGGGATTCCTGTGCCCGAAGCCTTTTTCATAAAGCCAGAAGATACAACTTTTGAACTTCCGTTTGGTTTTCCTGTCATCGTAAAACCAAACTTCGGGGATTCCAGTTTTGGGATCACTCAAAGGAGTGTGACAAACAACTTTGAGGAACTTGTCAATGCTATTTCAGAAATTAGAGAGAGATTTGGCTGTGATAAACCCATTCTTGTTGAAGAATTCCTTACCGGGAGAGACTTAAGTGTGGGGATTATAGGAAATCCCCCCGAGGTCTATACTGTATTACCGATTATCGAGGAAGATTACTCAATGCTCCCAGAGGGACTTCCGAAGATCTGTGGATATGAGGCTAAGTGGCTCCCAGATTCGCCTTATTGTAATCTACGGTCAATTCCATCCAAACTACCGGAGGAAACGGAAAAATTCATTGTTGAACGCTGTTTAAAACTATTTGAACGGCTTGAATGTAGGGATTACTCCCGATTTGATTGGAGGCTTGATTCAGAAAGCAATCCGAAACTACTCGAGGTGAATCCAAATCCGGGGTGGTGCTGGGATGGTCATCTTGCCAAGATGGCAAAAATTGCAGGGATGTCGTATACTGAAATGCTTAAAATGATATTGCATGCTGCTGATCAAAGGTTAAAACTATCAGAGGAGAGTGTATTTGAGAAAACTAAAATGGAGAAACCAAATATATGAAAATCTGGATTCTTGCCAAGAAAAAAACTTTTGACTCTTTCGAGAACAGGCGTTTTCAAGAGGAAGCCAAACGAACAGGCGTAGAACTTCAGATGGTTGCCCCTGAAGAATTCGATATTATCGTTACAAAAGAAGGACGAAAGAGCATCCTTCACAACGGCAATCCTGTTGATTTACCGGACTGTTTGATCCCAAGAATGGGTGCAGGCACAACATATTTTGCTTTAGCGGTGATACGACATCTTGAAAGACTGGGCGTTTTTGTTCTAAATTCTAGCCAGAGTATAGAGACTGCCAAAGATAAACTGGCAACCCTGCAAATTCTTGCTGCAAATAATGTCCCAATTCCTAAAACTATGCTTGCTAAGTTTCCCTTGAATATTGATTTTGTTGAAAAGGAATTCATGTACCCATTGATAATAAAGACTGTTTCAGGCTCTTATGGAAAAGGAGTTTTTCTTTGCGAGAATAGAGCCCAGTTGGAAGACATTGCAGACCTCATAGAAATTTCTAAAGACCCAAAAATTAATGTAATCATTCAGGAATTTGTTACTTCCAGCAAAGGAAAGGACATTCGAGTTTTTGTTGTAGGTGGAAGGGCTATTGGAGCAATGTTAAGGACAGCCAGGGAAGGAAAGTTCAAAGCCAATTTTTCTGCAGGAGGAACAGTTGCACTTTTTAATCTTAATCCTCCAGTGGAGTGGCTTGCCGTGGAATTAGCTAAGCTTGTGGGGCTGGATGTAGCAGGCATAGATATTCTTTTTGATGGTAATGGTTATAAAGTTTGCGAGGTAAACTCATCACCTGGATTTGAAGGCTTTGAAAGGGCAACGGGCCTGAATGTTCCGCAAGAAATTTACAATTATATTCGAGTTCGTTTGGAAGGTTCTCTGTAATGGGGAAAATGCACCTAACACAGTGTAAAAAACTGCGCTTCGCACGTTCCTTATCTGCGGCAAGCAAATTCTGATTACGCAGAATTTCTTTTAAACCTTGAAGGGAGGTGAATTGTAATGGCCTGACTCATTAAGAAGATATCAAAAAAGGCAGGTCTTATCCCAAGGACTCTCGTTCATATAGGAGAGAAAAAGACTGAAAAGGTAAGGATTACAATCATTGCTACAATATTTATTCCCTTGACCTCCATAACAGGTATCTATGGTATGAATTTTCAGTATATGCCAGAACTTAGATGGCGCTGGAGTTATTTTGGTGTTTTATTTGTAATGGTGATTATGGGTATTGGAATGGTAAATTATTTCAGGATAAAAAAATGGTTGTAGGAGGTGGTTAAATGAATGGAATATATTTTCTTGTGCCGACTTTGCTTGTGGTCTTTGTGTCTTTTCTCATAGTAAGAGCTGCCGCTATTGCCTTGATGATGACCGGGATGGATGAGAATAGGGCGAGATTTCAGGCACTATCAGCTTTCTCAGGGACCGGATTTACAACGAAAGAAGCAGAATCCGTCGTGAACAATCCTTTAAGGCGGCGTATTATTACCTGGCTTATGATACTGGGTAATGCGGGGATTGTTACAGTCATTATAACTGCAACAACCTCCTTTGTAACCAGCAAGGGTTATCAGCTATCCATTAATGTTCTAATTCTTCTTGTGGGAATATATCTAATCTACAAAATCGTAACTCGTAAAGGATTTACAAGAAGATGGGAAAGTTTTATAGAGGATAAGCTCGTAAAATCCCATGTCTTTGAGGAGGGTGTAACTGAGGATCTTCTTCATCTCTTTGAAGGCTATGGTCTCGTGCGGGCAATTATTACAGAAAACTCTCCTTTTGTTGGTAGTTCTCTGTCAGAATGTGAATTAAGTGGGAAGGGATTACTGGTTCTGGGTATTGAACGAGACAAAGATTGGTTTCCTATTCCAAAAGCGAAAGAGACCATAAACGAGGGCGACAGACTTGTTGTGTACGGTCATCTTAGGATCTTGAGGGAACTATTCAGAGAGTAATGACGATGCTTGACTCAAACGAACACCACCATACCATGGCTGTGAGATGTTAACATGACATTTGCAGTTAAAGACACCTTAACGGAAGAAGAAATCCAATCTGGTCTTGGAAGTATCATCAGAGAGGGATTAGCCACTCAAATGATGGTAACACTGACAGGTGGTGTCTTCTTGGTCGCCTTTGCATTGAAGCTTGGAGCTTCTAATTTGGTGATTGGGCTTCTCGCTGCCATCCCTCCGTTAGCGCAGCTGATTCAGATTCCTTCAATTTATTTAGTTGAGAAATATCGGGTTAGGCGAACAATTACTGTGTATGCAGCTGCTTTAAGCAGAATATTCTGGTTGCCGATTGCTGTGATCCCACTCCTATTCTCAATTCAAGCAGGGTTGACCTTTCTTATTATTGCACTGGCACTAAATGCAGCCTTTGCTGGTGTGGGGGGCTGCAGCTGGAATTCATGGATGCGCGACCTCATACCGCAAGATCGATTGGGTGCGTTTTTCTCGAAAAGAATGAGTTTATCTGCCGGATTGGGTATCCTACTTAGTTTGGCTGCTGGATTTTATATTGACTACTGGAGAAAGCTATTTCCTGATTATGAATTATATGGCTATTCAATCCTCTTTTTCCTTGGATTCCTTGCGGGTATGCTTGGTGTTTACTTTATATCAACCATTCCAGAGCATCGCATGGCATACATACAGAAAAACCCAAATTTTTTAAAGTTGATCTTACAGCCGTTCAGAGATGCCAACTTCAAAAATCTCCTTATGTTTTTGGGCTCCTGGAATTTTGCCGTCAATTTAGCTGCCCCCTTTTTTACCGTGTATATGCTTAAAAGATTACAATTGGACATGTCATTTATTATTGGTTTTACTGTATTGAGTCAACTAACAAATCTTGCATTTTTACGAATTTGGGGAAGATTTTCAGACCGTTTCAGTAACAAATCGGTGCTTGGTGTCAATGGACCTTTATTTATGATGTGCATCCTCGCATGGACTTTTACAACATTGCCTGGGAAGTATATATTAACTATTCCGTTATTGGTAGTCATACACATCTTTATGGGCATTTCCACGGCAGGGGTAACTCTGGCTTCGGGAAACATCGGGCTTAAATTGGCGCCAAAAGGGCAAGCAACGGCATATTTAGCTACAAACAGTCTTGTTAATTCGTTGGCAGCAGGTATTGCACCAGTTTTAGGTGGTAAATTTGCCGACTTCTTTGCAGGACGTGAACTTTCCTGGGTGCTAAAATGGACGAGTCCAGGGGGAGGACTGACTTTTCAAACATTGAACTTGCAACAGTGGGATTTCTTCTTCGTCTTCGCATTCTTAATTGGTTTGTATTCCATCCACCGATTGGCTATGGTCAAAGAAGTTGGTGAGGTTAAAGAGAAAATTGTCCTCCAGGAACTTGTTTCAGAGATAAGAAAAGAAATGAGAAATCTTTCCACCGCTGGTGGACTTCGCCAAGTGATTCAATTTCCGTTTTACATTGTTAAAACTACCTTCAAAAGGCGACGGTGAGGTATATAAAAATTTGTTATCATTTGAACCTACTAGCTTGAAAAAACCACTCTTACAAGATGAGAAAGAATATAGTAAAATGGCTTGAGATAGCGATTGGAACGGGATTTTTTACTGGATATCTTCCCCTTGCGCCTGCAACCTGGGGTAGTGGATTTGCACTCCTCATTTTCTTCCTCATTCCTAAAATCATATGGCTTCAATCCATTATTATCCTCTTTCTCTTCTTTTATGGTCTTTATCTCTCTGGAAAATTAGAGAAGATGTGGGGGGAGAGGGATGCGAAGAGGATAGTGATAGATGAGGTATGTGGGATGTTCCTCTCTCTATTTCTTATATCTTGGAGCTGGAAAACTGGTATACTTGGATTTCTTCTCTTTCGTTTCTTCGACATCGTAAAACCGTTCCCCATAAGGAGATCACAAGTTCTCCCCTGTGGGTGGGGGATTATGACAGATGATGTAATTGCCGCTTTTTATACGAATATTATATTGAGAATTATAATATGGATGGCATCAGGTCTTTGATTTTAAAGTTCAAGCCTCCTTTCAGTCTCTTCTTTCAGGGTAGGGTTTCCACTGACCCCGTCAACATTTGCAGGGCTAAAGCCCTGCCCTATCTTTATCGCGACCGGCCTGCCTGACGGCAGTCAGGGAGGTCGCTCCTACCGTTATCCCCCACATTTCCTCTGGATTATCCAGCTTCTGTTAGGACTATTTTATCCCTATATCTTGTAAGTATGCTCTTTTTTATAATACCGTTTTCTGGTTTTTGCAGATTTGGGTCGTCCTCGAGCAATCGTATTGCCTCATCCCTTGCCCTCACAAGAAGTCTTGTGTCCATTATAAGGTCTGGCGATGACAATTCAGGTATCCCTGATTGTCTTGTACCAAAAAACTCTCCTGGTCCTCTTATCTTTAAGTCTTCTTCCGCTATTTTAAAACCATCATTCTCATTCTCTATCACAGACAGCCTTCTCTTTGCCTCTTCACCAAGTCTTTGGAGCGTAAGAAGGATACAGTAGGATTTCTCCTTTCCTCTTCCTATTCTTCCTCGAAGTTGGTGGAGTTGTGCAAGACCAAATCGTTCTGCATGTTCAATCACCATCACAGTTGCGTTTGGTACATCTACACCAACCTCTATGACCGTTGTAGATACCAGAACTTGTATCTCTCCATCCCTGAACGCCCTCATTATCTCCTCCTTCTCTTTTCCTTTCATCCTTCCATGCAGAAGACCGACTTCATATTTCCTAAAAACACTCCTTTTTAGTTTTTTATACCCTTCTTTTGCGGCTTCAAGATCAAGTTTCTCAGATTCCTCAATTAGTGGATAGACTATATATGCCTGCCGACCCAAGTCAATTTTTTCCCTTGTAAACTCATATATATTCTTTCTCTTTCCTGTCCCTTGCACCCATTTTGTAACAACCGACTGCCTGCCTGCTGGAAGTTCATCAAGAACGGAGATATCAAGGTCACCATACAATGTGAGAGAGAGGCTTCTCGGTATTGGAGTAGCAGTCATAACCAGCAGGTCTGGATATTCTCCCTTTTCTTTGAGTGCCAGCCTTTGCATAACACCAAAGCGGTGCTGTTCATCAATTACACAGAGACCAAGACATTTGAACTTAACCCCTTCCTCAATGAGTGCATGTGTGCCAATCACGATACCCGCCTTGCCACTTTGGATCTTTTTAAATATCTCTTCCCTTTCCTTCGCAGGAGTGCTACCAGTTAGAAGATACGGTACCACATCCTCGCTTTCCAGATTCGAGAGAAGGTGTGAGAGAACGAAATAATGCTGTTCCGCGAGAACCTCTGTAGGTGCCATAAGAACAGCCTGATAACCCGATTCGACTGCCTTGAGCATACATATAGTTGCAACTATGGTCTTTCCCGAACCTACATCTCCCTCCAACAGTCTGTGCATCTGATAAGGACTTTCCATATCAGAGAATATTTCTCGTAATACCCTCCTCTGTGCCTTTGTGAAATCAAATCCAAGATATGAAAGAAGTGCCCTTGCATATGTGCAACCCTCCTTAAATTTTATTCCCTTATTTTTCTTTTCAAGTCTCCTCTTTTGCATTATTATTTCAAAGAGAAATAGTTCTTCAAAACCAAGTCTCTCCTTTGCTTTTTCTGTCTCTACTATGGATATTGGAAAATGGAGACATTTCAATGCAGTAGTGAGGAGATAGAGGTTATTTCTTAGGATAATATCCTGTGGAAGTGTCTCTGTTATATGGTTTATATATCTCTCACATCCCAATCTGGTTATCCTTCTTATGTCACTTTGACGGAGACCAGCTGTGAGAGGATAAACAGGAATTATAGGGAATGAGGCAAGACTGGGGTCGGTGTCTATCTCTGGATTAATAAATCGCATCTTCCTTGCAAAAAATGTGGTCTTGCCAATCAGTCCAACTTCATCGCCATCCCTGAATCTGTCTTTCAAAAATGGGGAGTTGAAGAAACCACACTCAAGGGATCCTGTCCCATCATCTATCCCAAGTGTAATTATTTCTCCTTTTCTAGAGAATCTTGATCCCTGATAGACAATTCTGCCTCGCAGATATGCCTCCTCTCCATATCTCAGATCTCTTATATATTTTCTTTTGACATACCTGCGAGGAACCAGATAGAAAAGGTCCCTTATGTTGTTAACGGCAAGTTTTGCAAGCAGCTTTGCCCTTACAGGTCCAACTCCCTTTAGATACTGGATGGAGGTATCAAGTCCTTCATACATAATTATCCCGAAATAGCTGTCAGCAAATCAATTTTTCTCCCACGAAGGACACGGAGTGCACAGTTTTTTTTGTTAGATGTTATATTTTTTCAGTGTATTTCGTGTTTTCCGTGGGCAAGTTTTTCGTTTTCAGTAAAGTTCTGTGTCCATCTGTGGTTAATGTATATTTTGTAGTTATTTTATAAGGGAGAACTTCTTAAACCTCACCATGCTGCGGTTGTCTATAAATACTTCTACCCTTGCTATATATACACCCCCTGTGAGTTTCTCTACGGGAATTCTTACTTGAACCGCCTGGTCATTCTTTCCCACCTCTCCATCAAACTCATATTTAATATTACCCGCAATGTCTATGATAGTTATCTTAACTCTGTCTGCCTTTCCACTTGTGTATTTTAGCCACCCCCCATCTGCAAGCACGGGATTTGGGTATATGTAGAAATCCTCTTGTTCAAATATATCAGATGGAATCTGGGTGAGTTCCTCTGCCCCATAGAAAATGCCGTTATTCTGTGGATTTCCGTGGAGCATTGGCCAAGGTAACTTACCAAAGCTCCAGGGAAACTCCCAGGCATATAAACATCCATCGTCACATCCTGCTATAATGTCAATCT
>PEYP01000083.1 GCA_002774315.1 Candidatus Stahliibacteriota bacterium CG08_land_8_20_14_0_20_40_26 | reverse complement strand
CTGTAAAGCTATCAATGGAATACTTAACTATATTATAATACAAAAAGAAAAAACTGTCAAGACAAAAAATCTTTTACTTAAGCCAAAAGTTGCTCATCCTGAAGAGTGTGTTGAGTTTTGTCGGGGCTGTCAAAAGGGGGCATGTGAATTTGATGCTATAAGTTTTCCACCTGATTTAGAATAGAAGAGTATTTAGAAAAAGCGCCACAGATTACACGGATTGATATAATAAAGATAAAAACTGATATTTTAAGCAAAAATTGTAGGCACGGTTTTAGCCGTGCAATCTCAAGGCACGAATTGAATTCGTGCCTACAAAAGTCTATAAAATCTGTGAAATCAGTGGCTATAGAGAAAGGGGGTTATTATGGCTGTGACCCAAATATGCAGCGAAAGATGTTCAGGGACGCTTTTGAGGCAGCGGGTTTCCCAGGAGAGAATCACATAGGCATTGAGATACGTAACCTTGACACAGATGGAGCCTACAATGTGATAAAAGAGGCTATAACACAGGGGGGATAATGGAAAAATCGCTTATCTATCAGCCATATTTCTCCTGAAGTATTCTATCGTCTTTTGCAATCCGTTCTTAAGACTTACCTCTGGTTGCCAGCCAAGAAGCTCTCGTGCTCTCGTTATGTCAGGTCTCCTTACCTTTGGGTCGTTTACCGGGAGCGGTTTAAATACTATCTCACACCTATTACCAACCACCTCGTTTACAAGTTCGGCAAATTCAAATATGGTTATCTCATCAGGGTTTCCAAGATTTATCGGTTCGTGGTATTCTACTTGCATAAGTTTCCACATACCTTCTACCAGATCAGATATATAGCAGAAGCTCCTCGTTTGTTCCCCATCGCCATATACCGTAAGGGGCTCTCCTCTCAATGCCTGACATATAAAATTGGGGACAACCCTCCCGTCCTCTACTCTCATCCTTTCGCCGTATGTGTTGAAAATGCGAACTATCCTTGTATCAACACCATGATAGCGGTGATATGCCATTGTGATTGCCTCAGCAAACCGTTTACTCTCGTCATATACACCTCTCGGTCCGATACAATTTACATTTCCCCAGTAATCCTCTTTCTGTGGATTTACAAGCGGGTCTCCATATACCTCTGATGTGGATGCAAGTAAAAAGCGTGCCTTCCTGGCAAGTGCAAGTCCAAGCGTGTTGTGTGTACCGAGTGCACCGACCTTCAAGGTCTGGATAGGATATTTAAGATAGTCGACAGGTGACGCGAGTGAGGCAAAGTGTAAAATCCAGTCCACATCCCCATCTATAGATATAAACCTTGTAACATCCTGATTTATGAATGTAAATTTCGGATTGTCTTTGAAGGGTTCTATGTTTAAAAGTGAGCCTGTTATGAGATTATCTATGCATATTACCCTGTTCCCTTTTGCAAGCAGGAATTCGCATAGATGCGACCCAATAAATCCCGCACCACCTGTGATAATGATATTCATACAACTTTCTTTCCCTTTTTCACCACGAAAGCACAAAGAGATTTTAGATTGTGGGCGAATGGCAATTCGCCCCTACGGGATTATTCACCACAAAGACACCAAGGCACAAAGAGATTATAAGATTAGAAGATTAAAAGATTACAGTAAAAGGAACAAGTTTTAGGTTTTCTTTGTGTTCTTTGTGAACTTTGTGGTTAGAATCAGTCATGTTATTCCCACTGGAGACACAGATTTACGCTGATTAACACTGATTTATTTATTTCAAAGAATTATTTTAAATACTTATCCACTTAACTCACCTAATGTAACAACATACTCAGAAGCTACTTACTAAATACGCTGTTACATTAAGTGAAAACGTAATTAGATTTAAAGGATTTCTTTAATGCCCCCAATGAAATGGTCCTACAAAAAATAAGAAATACAATTCGCGACTTGAGTAGCCGCCATAAGCTTTTTGTGAAGTTATTAATTTGTGGGTTTTTTCATCTTTGACAATAATGTCTACCGAGACTGTTCCCGCAAAAGTTTTATCTCTGTAAAATAATGGAAACCACACAGCGGGTATACCGTGAGAGGTTATATCACCTCCAAAAATATTTACCCTTGCTATCAGCTTTATATCGGCCTCTGTTAAAGAATCTACAAGTTGTCCTCCGGCACCGGCTACCAATTCTTCTGCAAATGACCTGATAAATTGTTCTTGTTTTATTTGCTGTTCTCCCGGAAGCGACATACCTACAACCTCAATAAATACTTTCCTTTCCGATAGATTTGGAAGAGACACTTTTTTAAAGGAGTTCTCTGCAGATGTAGAAAGAACCCTCTGGTGTTCCCTGGAGATAATCATTTCTTGTCCCACTGTAATAGGAAGTTTTGCTGAACTGCATCCGCTTATACAAAGAATAACAGTTATTGCACCCACTAATACCGCCAATTTTTGCCTTTTTATCACAATACCTCCTCTTATCTTATCTATTATGTTAAATACATCCATCAAACAAAGACAAGCCATAGTAAATAAACATTTCCGCAACATATAAATCACCCCCTCTAAAGTTAATTCAACAACATCAAGCTATCGTGACAATATTAAACATTTCAATAGTTAAGCTCATAGTAAGTTTTATTCTTCTATAAAGGGATCTTCTTTGGGATTATCACACAGCAAATGAAATTTTTGCAAAAGAAATTCTCTTTCTGGTGCAATTTTTTGTAATAACATATTTAATTGTCCAATAATACCGTTATATTCATTCTCAAATGAGAGCCATAATTTATCTAAGTTTTCTTCTTTTAATTCTTTACCAAATTCTTTATAAATTTGTTCCCACCATCTTATGATGCTAACTAATTCTTCTCTAAGTTTTGCTAAGTCTTGTATATCATGAAATCTATCGTAGAAAAAACCAAACCATGTATTCACTATTAAAATTTGGAGAAGGAATTTTTTATCATCCATTTGTGAACGTTTAATAACATTATAGATAGACAAGTTTTCATCTTTATTAAAGAAGATCGCCAAATTCTTTATATAACGCCACAATTCAGTTCTCAATATACTTATCTGTTTGTCGTGTTCTTTTCTCTCTCGTTTTACTTGTCTATTTCGACAAAATAACTTCCATTCATTCATAAACCACCTCCATGCTATTTTCGATAATCCCGTGAACCATAGAGCAATCATTGTACCTATAGCAGTGGCAATAATTAGTATTTTTATTTCTTTGCTCATATCCTATCTTACTTAGTATATAGTTATCAATATATGTTGTCATCATACTACCTCCTTAATGAAAAGTCAAGTTTTTTCTTGACAATTTAATTAAACTGTGCTATAATTTTTATGCTAATATTTATAATTATAAAACGGAGGTATCATGGATAAAACTCAAAAAATCTATACGGTAGAAATAACAACAGAACAAATTGATATGATTGTATATCCTCCGACGCTTTATCTTGCAAAGATTTATCATTATCTAACAAAATCAAAGGTAACCGAAGAAGATATAAACAGAGAAGTTTGGTATCTCATTCGTAGAGTCCGTGAAAAACTCGAAGCAGCGAAAAAGCCAGCATATACAGGGTTATAAGAGATAAATAGCTACTTTTGTTCTGTATTTCTTCTTTGGTCTCGTTTTATTCGCATAAGGACTGTTTTGTAAAAATCATCAGCAAACTTGGAGATATCTTCATAATCTGCATTATCATTAACTTTCGTAGATATTCGTGCAGATGTTTCTAACCATTCTCTAATTGCCTTCAAATCTTCTGCGATGTTCTTTAGTATGGCTTTTGTTTCTTTGTTTTCTATTGCTCCCATAATTTACCTCCTTTAGGTGAATTAAGTGGATAAGTATTTTATTTTATTTATCTGTGAACCGAAGGTCGCCGTTAGGCAACATCTGCGTTAATCCCTGCCTGCCGGCAGGCAGGTGCGTCCAAGTTGTCCGTGGTCTCATACCCCAATCCCCTTATATATAAACCCAAGCTCCTCCATCTTCTCCTTTTTAAATACATTCCTCCCATCAAAT